>JAFIHO010000254.1 GCA_017849395.1 Hyphomicrobiales bacterium | reverse complement strand
TTGCCGCCGCCGGTCGGCGCGACCAGCAGCACGCTTTCTCCGCGTTCCGCATGATCGAGCAACGCCAACTGATGCGCGCGGGGCTGCCAGCCGCGGGCAGCGAACCAGGCCTGGAATTGGGTGGGCAGCATGGGCGGGACCAAACCACGCCCGGCCCGGCGGCGGATAGCGTTATTTAGGCGGCGTCGTCCGGCCCTCCGCTTGCGCTCCGGGCATTCGGCGCTCGAATCGGTCGTCGCGCTACGCTGTCGCTAGCGACGGACCGATTTGACCGGCTACGCCGGTCGCGCCTCATCCATCAAGCGGCGCAACTCCGCCTCCGGCACGCCATAGAAGCTGCCCGCGACCTGCTCGATCCCCTCGCGATTGGCCACCGTGAGCTGGCCGCGCCGCGTGGTGACCAGGCCGCGTCGCTCGAAGGAGTGGATCGCCACCGTCACGCCCGCACGCCGCACGCCCAGCATGACCGCCAGAAACTCATGGGTCAGGGGCACCGCATCGGTGGTCAGCCGGTCGTGCGCCATCAACAGCCAGCGGGCCAGCCGCTGCTCCAGTTTGGCGCGGCCATTTGCCAGCGCCGTATGGGCCGTCTGGATCATGAAGCCATGCGCCCACTTCAGCATCAGGGCCCGCAATGTCTCGCTTTTTGCAAGTGCGTCCCGGAAAGGCTCCTGCGGGATGCGATGACCGGCGCCGCCGATCTGCATATAAGTCGAATGCTGGGCCCGCGTGTCGCCCATGATCAGCGGCACGCCGGTCACGCCTTCATACCCGATGACGCCGACTTCGATGCGATGGTCTTCCTTGTCCACCGCGACCACGGAGACCACGCCGGAATCCATGAAGTAAGCATGGGTGATGGGCTTGTTCGGCACCTCGACCACCTGGCGTTCGCGCAGGCTGACCGCTTCGAGATGCGGCGCGACCAGCGCCCAATCATCGACCGATATTTTCTGAATCAGCCGGTTGCGAAGACCGGCGCGCGGATGCGATTCCAGCATCAGACCGCCTCCCCCGTTATCTCCCGATGCCCCTGGGGCGCACATCCGTGCCTTTTCGATTCGTGCAATAATTCTTGCGTAAACCTAGCTTTTTGGCTGTGGAAACAAATGCTTATTTCAGTACGGAACCGTACCTCTTGGCGGAGCGAAATACCCATCGCAGAATCTCCCAGAACATCGCATCGTTGATCTGTATACGGATAAAATACGATCTTCCGCGCAAAGCTCGCGGACAGGGAGAAAACGGATGTACGAAGGGTGCGGTTTCGTCAGGCCGCAAAAAAATCGATGACGGCCTGTCGTGTGCGGCGATCGCCCACGGCTGTCATGTGATCGCGCCCCCAAATGGTCACAGCTTTGCCATCGGAAAAAACGGAAGCCAAAGGCTCGGCACGTCCCGCAATTTCATCCTGCTCGCCGCAAACGACCAGTATGGGCTGCCGCATATTGGCCAAACTTTCGACCGGCAAATGCGGCGACATCGCGCGCATGCAGGCGGCGAGGGCGATGCGGTCCTTGCCGGGCTGTTCGGCGAAATTGCGGAACATGCGGGCGCGCGGATCGGTGATGCTGTTCTTGTCTTCCGTCAACAGGGCGTCCGCGAGACGCTTGCGCGAATCCGCCGCATCGATGCGCGGACCGCGCAAATAATGTTCGCCCACGCCCGCGATGGCGATTTTGCGGATACGTTCCGGATGGCTGACAGCGAGACGCAGACTGATGAAGCCGCCCATCGAGTAACCCAGAACAAAAGCGTCCTTCAACCCCGCTGCTTCCATCACCGCGATCACATCCAGGGCCATGCGGTCATGGCCGTAAAAGCCGTCTTCATGCGGCTTGCCGCTTTCGCCATGGCCGCGGCAGTCCATCGCCACCAGGGCAAAGCCCGCCTCGGTCAGGCCGCCGAACCAGCCGGTGGATTTCCAGTTCTGCACCCGGCTGGAGCCGAAACCGTGAACCATGAGGATCGTGGGACGGGCAGGATCGCCCATCCGTTCGAAAGCAAGGGCGACGCCATCACTGGCGGTAGCGAACTCGGTCATGCCGCAAACTCGCAAAGCCCAAACGGCTTGTCTATGATGGCTTGATGCGGATTTGGTTCTTTCTTGCCGCGCTGGCGGGCGCGTCTGCCGTGCTTCTGGGCGCGTTCGCGGCGCATGGACTGCGTGGGATGCTGACGGCTGCCGCGCTGGAGACGTTCGAGACCGGCGCCCGCTATCACCTGGCGCACGCTCTGGCGATGGGGTTGGCAGCGTTGGCGATGCGGGGGGCGGCACGGCCGCGCGCGCGGCTGGCCGCCATGCTTTTCTTGGCGGGCATCCTTCTGTTCTGCGGCTCGCTCTATCTTCTGGCGCTGACCGGCATCCGCGCTTTCGGATTCATCACGCCATTGGGCGGTCTGGCTTTTGTCATCGGCTGGATCGCGCTGGGCATGGCCGCGCTGCGGCTCGAAGAACCGCCGCCTTAATGCGGTTTGGGTGCGGCTGTTCGCGGCGCGGCGAGCAAATCATTGAGCAGCGCGGCGCCCGCGTGCGACCCCGGCTTTGGCCTGTCGCCTTTCAGCGCTGTCAGGAAGCGATCGCCCCATTTGCCGATATCATTGCGCAGGAGCGCGGCATAGAGCGCCGCATGACGCCGTCGCCGCTCTTCCAGCGGCATCTCCATGGCGCGGGCTATGGCCGCGCCCACCGCCTCGGGATCATAGGGATTGACCAGCAGCGCCTCGGGCATCTCCGCCGCAGCGCCCGCGAAACGCGACAGGACCAGCACTCCCGGATCATCCGGGTCCTGGGCTGCGACATATTCCTTGGCCACCAGATTCATGCCGTCTCGCATCGGCGTGACCAGCCCCACCCGCGAGGCGCGGTATAGGCCGGACAGCGCGGTACGGCTGTAAGGGCGGTTGACATAGCGCACCGGCGTCCAGGAGGCGGTGGCATAGGTGCCGTTGATACGCCCCGCAGTCGCGTTCACCGCCTGCTGGATATCGGAATATTCCGGTATCTGGCTGCGGCTCTTGGGCGTTATCTGCAGGAACGTGATCTTGCCGTGCCATTGCGGATAGGCTGCGAGGAACCGCTCATAGGCTTCGAGCCGTTGCGGAATACCCTTGGAATAGTCCATCCGGTCCACGCCGATCATCAGCGCGCCTGGAATGGAGCGCAGAACCTCGTCCACCAGGCTGGTGCGGACGGCGCGTTCGGCCATGCGGGTAAAGCGGCGTGTTTCGATGCCGACAGGAAAGGCGCCGATGCGCATAGCGCGTTCACCCGAACCCAGGCGCAACGACATGTGGCTGGGCATGCCCAGCTCCTTGGCGAGATAGCGCGCGAAATTTGCTGCGTCGCCGTCCGTCTGAAATCCCACCAGATCATAATCGCTCAGCGCGGGTATCAGATTCTCGTGATTGGGCAGGGCGGCAAGAATTTCCGGCGGCGGCATGGGGATGTGCAGGAAAAAGCCGATCGGATTGGCAAAGCCGCGTCCGCGCAATGCCCGCGCCAGCGGAAAAAGATGATAGTCATGCACCCACACAAGATCGTCCGGCTGAAGCAGGCGCGCCAGCTCATCGGCGAAACGGGCGTTGACCCTCAAATACCCGGACAGGTCGCGGCGGGAGAACTCGGCCAGGTCCAGCCGGTAGTGCAGCACGGGCCACAAAACCCGGTTGGCAAAGCCGTTGTAATACTCCTCGAAATCGGCTGTGCAGAGATCGCTCACCACGTAGGAATTGTCGCCGCGGTCGATCCGCCGTGTTTGCGGCGTCTCGCCGACCTCGCCGCTCCAGCCCAGCCAGACGCAGCTATGCTTGCGCAGGGTCGCCTTGAGCGCGACCTCAAGACCGCCCGGCTGTACGCCCGCATTGGGCAGCGCCACGCGGTTGGAAATTATGAAGACGCGCGCCAATAGCGGTCCTCCCAGCTTTGCGACAGGCGCATCGCGGACAGGATGATGCCCGCCATCGAATAGGTCTGGGGGAAGTTGCCCCACAGCGCGCCGGTCTCCGGATGAATGTCTTCCGACAAAAGACCGTAGGAATTACGCAGGGAAAGCGCGTCCTGATAACGCTCGCGCGCTTCTTCACGCCGGCCCACAGCGGCCAGCGCGTCAATCAACCAGAAACGGCAAACAAGAAACTCCGTTTCCGGCAGACCGAAATCATCCTCCGCCGCATAGCGCATCACGTGCTGCCCCCGCACCAAATCCCTCTCGATCGCCTCAACAGTCGAGATAAAACGCGGATCGGACGCTTCGATCAACCCGAGGTCCGGGAGCAACAGTACGCTTGCGTCCATATCCTCGATTCCCTCGGCCGCAGTGAAGGCGTTGCGCTTTTCATTCCACACCCGTTGCAAAAGAGTCGCACCGATGTTGTCGGCCAAATCATTCCAATGGCGCGCGCGATCCAACAGGCCAAGGCGTGATGCGATGGCGCCTGCGCGGCTAAGGCCCGCCCAGCACATCGCACCCGAATGCGTATGGAGCCGCTTGCGGCCGCGATATTCCCAGATGCCTGCATCCGGCTCCAGCGCGAGCGCCGCGCAGGGATAGGCGAGTTTTTCGATCAGGCGAAACAGACTCTCGTCGCCGGGACGGGGAAGACGCTTGTCGAAGAACATGGGCACGGCCGAAAGAATGGCGCTGCCATAGGCGTCATGCTGTGCCTGATCGACAGCCGCATTGCCGATGCGCACCGGCCCATGGCCTTCAAAACCTTTCAGGTCCGGCGCGATCCATTCGGTGAGGTCTTCATTGGGCACGATGCCATAGACAGGCTTCAGGACACCCTCATCGCCCGCAATGGAAAGAATGTAGCCGACGAACCCCTCCATGGTGCGTGTCGCGCCGATGGAATTGAGCGCTTTCACCACAAAGTAAGCGTCGCGCAGCCAGCAATAGCGATAGTCCCAGTTGCGGCCCGAATGCGGCGCTTCCGGCAGCGAGGTGGTGAGCGCCGCGACAATGCCGCCCGTCTCCTCGAAACTGGTGAGCTTCAGGGTGATGGCGGCGCGGATCGTCGCCTCCTGCCATTCATAGGCGATGGAGAGCCGCCGTACCCATTCGCGCCAGTAATCGCAGGTGCGGACATGGAAGTCGCGCACCGTGGATGCAATGTCCCCCGTGAAGGGTTCATCGGCGCCGAACACCAGATGAACCGGCCGTGTAAGCGCGAAAGGTGTTTCCTGCTGGATATAGGACAGCGGCGCATCGGTGGTGAGGCGGATGATGGTCGGCTCGCCATAGGATACATGGCTGGAGCCCGCCACGCGCCGCTTCATCGGCGTCCCATAGAACTGCGTCGGCCGGACTCTTATGGCGATGCGCGGCATACCGGACACCGGCTCGATGATGCGCATCAGTTGCGGCGGACGCAGGATGCGTTCGAAATTCTTCAGCCGGGGTGCGAAATCGGTGATGCGTACCTGCGAGCCATCCTCTGCCGTCAGCAGGGTGGTGACGATGGCCGTGTTGCGTTCGTATTTTGATTCCGCCTTGACGAAGCGGTCCAGCAGCACATCGGCAAACCCCTTTTCCTCGTCGCCCGCGACCAGGCGTGAGAATACGGGATCGCCGTCGAAGCGCGGAAAGCACCACCACACAAGCTGTCCCAGTGCATTGACCAGCGCGGCAATGCGGCCATTGCCGATCACCGCCAAATCGGCCGCCCCGTTCACGGAACACCTGCCGCGGCGGTATCAACCAGCCATTGCCGCACGGCGCGGGGACTTTCGAACAGATATTCCGCGCCGGTAAAGTGACGCCCGACCGAAAAGCCGCGGCCGCCCAGCCGCGGCAGGATGCGGAACACATCCTCGTCCGTTGTGTCATCGCCCCCGAACACGATATGGCGGCCCGCGAAAGGCCGCTGTTTGGCGAGGCTGGCAACCGCCGTGCCCTTGTCGATGCCGCGATGGCGCGCCTCTATCACCGCCTTGCCGAGCATGACGTCGATGCGTTCGGCGTCGAACAGTTTCCGGTGGCTTTCCACCGCAGACAACAAGACCGGCTTGGCTTCCGGCGCGAGACGATAATGCAGCGCCAACGCACAGCCCTTGTCCTCCAGCAACAAGCCGGGGATATTGCCCGCCAGGCCCGTGAACAAGTCCCGCACGGCCTGCGACAGCGGTCCCGCGCGGAAGACATGACCGTCCACCCCGCGAATTTCCCCGCCATGCGCGCCGATGGCGGCGGATTTAAAGGGGGCGAACAGGCTGTCAATGCTCATCAGCGAACGTCCGCTGACAAAGGCAAGCGCCCCGCGCAGCCTGGTATTCAATGTCTTGAGCGCCATGACCAGATCCTGTGGCACGAACACCTTGTCGGGCTCACGCGCCAGATCCAGCAGCGTGCCGTCAATGTCCAGGAAGAGCGCAGTGTTGTGGCCGACCGGCGGCATCATGAATTTCCGTCCCTGTCGAACACGCAATACCCCGTTTCAAAATCAGCTCGATCCAATAGGATCGAAACGCGCAACCCGAGCTAAGGTTCCCTTTTGGTGCGGCGCGGGACGGGCCGTCTGGGATGCCAGGCAAATGCGCCACCAGCCATGCCTGCGTCGTTGGAAACAATGGATATATTGGAAGGCAGCTTGAAACGCACGCGCTGCGCATTGCCACCGCCAAGATAAAGATGATCGTAGTTCAAGACCGTGGCAAGAATTTGAAGAACTTTCTGTAGCCGCCGGTTCCAGTGTTTGATGCCCAGACGCTTGCGCGCGGAGTCGCCGATATAGGCATCGAAATCCTCGTCGCCATGGATCGGGACATGCGCCAGCTCCATATGCGGCATCAGCTCGCCATCACGGAACCAGGCTGTGCCGAGCCCGGTGCCCAAAGTGGCCACCAGTTCGAGCCCCCGGCCCCTGACCACCGCAAGGCCCTGTACATCGGCGTCGTTGAGCAGCCGCACGGGTTTGCCCAGCTTCCTGGCCATCGCCGCTTCCAGGGGATAGCCGGCCCAGTCATCCGTTCCGAGATTGGGTGCGGTCACGACCTTGCCGCGCTTTACATAGCCGGGAAAGCCGATGGTGACGCGATCGAAAGCACCCAGCGGCTTCACCAAATTCACCAGCGTGGCGATCAGCACCTTTGGCGGACAGGGATGGGGCGTTTTTATCCGCAGCTTCTGCTTCAGGAATCCGCCGCGCGGCCCGATGACCGCCGCCTTCAGGCCCGTCGCACCAATGTCGATGGCGAGAATGCGATCAGGCCGCGCTGGCATGGGGACGCCTCCTCTCGCTGTTCATCAGGCCGATGGCGGTGTTGATCAGCGCCACATGCGAGAAGGCTTGCGGGAAATTGCCGAGCATGCATTTGCCGGCTGGATCATATTCCTCGGCATACAAGCCGACATCGTTCGCCAACCTGCGCAGCCGGTTGAAAAGCGCGATTGCTTTCCTGCGTTGTCCCATCAAGTGGTAATTGTCGGCCAGCCAGAAGCTGCAGGCCAGGAACGCACCTTCTCCCGGGGGCAATCCGTCTACGCCGCTTTCGGTTTCATAGCGCAGCACCAGACCTTTCGACATCAGCCGCGTTTCGATTTCCCGCACCGTGGCCCGGATGCGCCTGTCGCTGGCAGGCAGGAAGCCGACCATGGGAAGCAGCAAAAGGCTGGCGTCCAGATGCGGCGCGTCATAGGCCTGCACGAAACAACCCCGCTTGCGGTCAATGCCTTTCGCGCAGATTTCGCGATGCACCTGACGGGCGATCTTCCGGTAATGGGCACGCTCCGCGGCGGAGGCTTCCTTCATGCGGGAGGCGCGGTCGAAGGCCACCCAGCACATCGCCTTGGAATGCACGAAATGGCGGCGTGGACCGCGGATTTCCCAGATCCCCTCGTCCGGCTCGCGCCAGATTTTTTCCAGATGCGCCAGGAATGTATGGCGCAACTCCCGCCCGCGCGGCGGCCCGGGAAGGCCGCCAGCCGCCGCCTGGGCCATCACATTGGCAAGCTCGCCATAGATGTCGAGTTGCAGCTGCATCGCTGCCGCGTTGCCGATGCGCACCGGCTGCGAATTTTTGTAACCGGCCAGATGCGGCAATTCGATTTCATCCAGCCGCCGGTCGCCGCGCACGCCATACATGGTCTGCAACTGGTCCGGCGCCCCCGCGATGACGCGCATCAGCCAGTGCTGCCAGACATCGGCCTCTTCGGTGTAACCGGCATTCAGGAAGGCCAGCAGGGTGAAGGTCGCATCGCGCAGCCAGCAATAGCGGTAATCCCAGTTGCGCGGGCCGCCGATCTGTTCCGGCAACGAGGTGGTTGCCGCCGCCACGATGCCGCCGCTTGGCGCGTAGCTGAGGCCTTTCAAGGTCAGCAGCGAGCGCATGATCGCCTCGCGCCAGCGGCCTTTTGCCTGACACAGGCCGGACCAGCCGGTCCAGAATTTCTCCGTCTCTTCCAGTGCGATATCGGGATCGATGGAATCCGGCGCGGGCTTGAAGGACTGGCTGTAGCTCATCACGAAAGGCACGCTTTCGCCCTTCTTGACGCGGAATTCCGCCACGCTGTGCATGTCCTCGCCATGCAGCGGCGCGGGTGTCCGGATGGTGAGCTGGTGCCGCCCCGCCACCGCACGCAGGGTCTTGCGGTCGACGCGGTTCACCCAGGGAATAGTGATGCCATAATCGAAGCGGATGACCAGGTCGGTGCGGAAATCGACATGGCCGGAAAGTCCCTCGACGATCCGCACAAGGGTTATGTGCGGCGTATCGGGCGGCATGAAATCGATCACCCGCGCCTTGCCGGTGGCGGTGGTGAAAGTGGTTTCCAGGATCAGGCTGTCGCCGCGATAGGCGCGGCTGCTTTTGTGTTTCGCCCTGGGGCGGATGGACCAGCGGCCATTGTCCGGCCCGCCCAGCAGCGCGGCGAAACAGGCGTCGGAATCGAAGCGCGGCATGCAGAGCCAGTCGATGGAGCCATCGCGGCAAATGATGGCCGCCGTGCGGCAATCACCGATCATTGCATAGTCTTCGATCCGGGTTGTCATCAGAAGCCGTAGCCCTGATCCGTCTCCCCCGCCGCCGCCTCGTCTGCCAGCCACAGAACCTTGCCTTCCGGCCTCAGCGCTCCGGCGGGAAGCGCGCCGCCGCGCGCCTGGGCCAGCGCATCGCGCCTGGCCGCGCCGGTGACGAGGATAACAATGCGGCGGCTGGATTCCAGCGCGGGATAGGTGAGCGTGATGCGCGGCTCGCCCCGGCCTTCCGGCACGGCGGCAACCCAGCGCTTGCGCTCGCCCAGCACCGGCTGGTCAGGCAGCAGGGAGGCGGTGTGACCGTCTTCGCCCAACCCCAGCAACACAAGATCGAACAGCGGCATGCCCAATTCGAGGTTCGAGGCGCCATATTGCTGGCGCAGGATTTCCTCATATGCGTCGGCGGCCTGTTGTGGCGTCCCGTCGGTCGGCACCGCGAACAATCCGCGCGGGGCCGCGCCGCGCGTCAGCAGACTCTCCCGCACCATGCGATAGTTGGAGTCGCGATGATCGTGCGGCACGAAACGCTCGTCGCCGAAGAACAGTTCGATGCAGGACCAGGGCAAGTCGTTGCGCGCGGCGAGCAATTTGTATGCTTCGCGCGGCGTCGAGCCACCGGACAGGGCAAGGCGAAAGGGCGTCACGCAGCCCTGCATCGCTTCGGCGATGACCGTCGCCGCGCGCGCGGCGACGGCTGCCGGGTCTTTCAGGATCTCGATGTCGCCCGCGATATCCATGCACCGCCTATTTGATGGTTCGCCAGGAACGGCCGTCACGCGCCAGCAGGTCGTTGGCGGCGCTGGGGCCTTCGCTGCCCGAGATATAGTTGGGGAAATGGCGCGGGGTGACATTCTCCCAGCCTTTCAGAACCGGCTCAACAACGCTCCAGGCCGCTTCGACCTGATCGGCACGCTGGAACAGGGTCGCGTCGCCTGTCAGGCAGTCATAGATGAGGGTTTCGTAACCCACCGCGGGCGCCTGGCGGAACCAGTCCTTGTACTTGAAATCCATCGCCACGCTTTCCAGCGCCATGGCAGGACCCGGCCGCTTGGCGTTGAAGCGCAGGCGGATGCCCTCGTCCGGCTGGATGCGCAGGATCAGCCAGTCGGCGTCCAGTTCTTCGACCGGCGTCTCGCGGAACAGAGCGTAGGGCGCTCGCTTGAAACGGATGGCGATCTCGGTGGAACGCACGGTCAGGCGCTTGCCGGTGCGCAGATAGAAGGGCACGCCCGCCCAGCGCCAATTGTCGATGAGAATCCGCATGGCGACGAAGGTCTCGACCGTGGAGTCCGGCGCGACATTGGGCTCCCGGCGATAGGCATCCACCGGCTGACCGGCGATCGAGCCCGCGTCGTACTGGCCGCGCACCACATCGCCCAGGGTGAGCGGATGCACCGCCTTGAAAATCTCTGCCTTTTTGGCGCGGATATCCTCCGCCTCGAAGGAGACGGGCGGCTCCATCGCCGTCATGGCGACAAGCTGGAACAGATGGTTGGGCACCATGTCGCGCAGCGCACCGGTTTGTTCATAGAATTTGCCGCGGCCTTCGGCGCCGATGCTTTCGGCCACTGTGATCTGCACATGATCGATCCGGTCCCGGTTCCAGATCGGTTCGAACAGCCCGTTGGCGAAACGCAGCGCCATGATGTTCTGCACCGTTTCCTTTCCAAGGAAATGGTCGATACGGTAGATTTGTTCCTCTTTCAGGAACCGCAGCAGGCAC
>JAFIHO010000253.1 GCA_017849395.1 Hyphomicrobiales bacterium | reverse complement strand
GCCAATGCCGTGTCGCCGGTGATCGCACAGGCACTGGGCGCGAACACCAACGATGTGACAGGCGTGCGCGCGGCGGTGCGGATGGGGCTGTGGGCCACGGTGCTGATGATGCCGCCGCTGATGCTGCTGTTGCTGTTCACCAAGCCGATCCTGCTTCTGATCGGTGAGGATGAAAAGCTGGCCTCGGATGCCGGTATCTATATGTCCACCTTGTGCTTCGTGCTGCCCCCGGCGGTGGCGTTCCAGGTGCTGCGCAATTTCGCCACAGCCGTGAACCGGCCTGTGGCGCCGATGATCGTGATGCTGCTGGCGGTGCTGTTCAACGCGGCGGGCGATTATGCGCTGATCTTCGGCCATTTCGGCGCGCCGAAAATGGGATTGCGGGGCGCGGGCCTGTCCAGCGCGCTGTCCAACCTGTTCAGCGTTTCGGCCATGGCGGCAGTCATCTGGCTTACGCCCGCGCTGCGGCGCTATCGCATCACGCAATCGCTGCTGACGCCGGACTGGGCGCGGCTGCGCGAATTGTTCCGGCTGGGCGTGCCAATCGGGCTGACCACCATTTTCGAGGTGATGCTGTTCAACAGCGCGACCCTGATGATGGGCCTGTTCGGCACCGCGACCCTGGCGGCGCACCAGATCTCGCTGACCATTCCGTCCATCACCTTCATGGTACCGCTGGGCATCGGATTGGCGGCGACGGTGCGGGTCGGCCTGGCGGCTGGCGCGGAAGACATCGTCGCGGCGCGGCGGGCGGGCTTCGTCGCCATGGGAATCGCCACGCTGTTCATGGCGCTGTCGTCGCTGCTGCTGTTGCTGTTTCCGATCACCATCGCGCGGCTGTGGATTCCCGGCGGCGACGCGGAGGTGATCGGATTGACCGTGACCTTCCTGACCGTGGCAGCGGTGTTCCAGATCGCGGATGGGCTACAGGTGACGTCTGCGATGGCGCTGCGCGGATTGAAGGATGCGCGCGCCCCGATGTGGATCGCGGGCGCGAGCTACTGGCTGGTGGGGTTTCCGACCTGCGTGGTGCTGGGCTTCACCTTCAAGCTGGCCGGACTTGGTGTGTGGATCGGACTGGCGTTCGGGCTGTTCGTCGCGGCGGCGCTTCTGACGTCACGTTTCGTCTGGCTGTCTAAAGTCAGATAGTGCGTTCGAACAACAGCAGCGTCACCAGCACGATCAGGATGCCCAGCCCGATAATGGCGAATCGCCAGGGGCGATTGCGGCGATCATGTTCGGCGGCGATCTCGCGCGCCGTGTCGGGATGCAGCCTCATGCCGCCTTCCGCCACCAGTTGCGACAGCTGCTCGGCATTCTTCACCAGTTGCGGCAAATCTTGAGCCAGGCGACCCAGGGCGCTGAAGCCTTCGGCGGCGCGGGCAAGCCGCGCCTCCGGCGAAAGATTGTCCGACATCCAGCGCTCAGCCACCGGACGCGCCGCTTCCCAGATGTCGAAATCGGGATCGAGGCCGCGGCATACGCCTTCAACGACCACCATCGTCTTTTGCAGCAATATGAGTTGCGGCTGGGCCTGCATGTCGAAGCGGCGGGTGGTTTCGAACAATTGCGCCAGAAGACGCGCGATGGAGACATTGCGCGCGCTGCGGCCAAAAATAGGTTCGCCGATGGCGCGCAGGGCCATGGCGAAGGTTTCCTTGGGATGATGCGGCGGCACGAAGCCGTGTTCGTAATGGACTTCGGCCACGCGCGCATAATCGCGGGACAGAAAGCCCGCCAGGGTGCCCGCCATGAAACGGCGCATCCCCTCGTCCAGCCGGCCCATGATGCCGAAATCCACCGCCACCAAACGGCCCTGGGCATCGACGAACAGATTGCCCGGATGCATGTCGGCATGAAAGAAGCCGTCGCGCAACGCCTGGGTGAGAAAGCTGCGCATCAGGATCAGCGCGATCTTTTTCGGATCATGTCCGGCGGCGATCAGCGCGTCGCGGTCGCGCAGCGGCGTGCCTTCGATCCATTCGCTGGTCAGAACGCGGGCCGAGGTGCGCGCCCAGTCGATGTGCGGCACGCGGAAATCCGGATCGGATTTGGTGCGCTCATAGAGTTCGGCGGCGGCCGCCGCCTCCATTCGCAAATCCAGTTCCAGCGCCACCGACGCGGCCAGGGTCTGGACCAGCGCGATGAAGCGCAGACGCCGCGCCTCGGCGGACAGGGATTCCGCGATGCGCGCAAACAGGGCCAGCGCTTCCATGTCGCGCCGGAACAGCGCCTCGATGCCGGGCCTGAGAATTTTTACCGCGGCGTCGGCAGCGGGGACATCGGTGGTGGTGGCGCGATGCACCTGCGCGATGGAGGCCGCGGCGGTCGGCGGATCGAACGCCATGAACAATGCGCTGGCGGGACGGCCGAAGGCGGCAGTGATCTCCTCGCGCGCTTCGTCGTCCGAGAAGGGCGGCAGGCGGTCTTGCAGATGCTGCAACGCCATCGCCACATCGGCGCCGACAATGTCCGGCCGCGTCGCCAGCATCTGGCCGAGCTTGATATAGGCGGGGCCCAGGCTTTGCAGGGCGCGCGCCAGCCGCTGCCCGGCCTGGGGCTTGCGCCCATGAACCGCGCGCAAGGCCGGAGCGAGAGTCCAGCCCGCGCTGGCAAGGCGGAAAAGACCGGACAATGTGCTCATGTCACAGACGCCAGGCGGAATGCATGGTGGCGATGCCGACCGACAGATTGCGCACCTTCACCCGCTCCAGCCCCGCATCTTCGATCATCTTCGCGAACTTGGCCTGGGGCGGAAAGCGGCGGATGCTTTCGGCGAGATAGCGGTAGGAATCTTCATCGCCCGCCACCGCGCCGCCGATCTTGGGCAGCAGCTTGAAGGAATAGGTGTCGTACAGCACATCGAGTCCCGGCGTTTCGACCTTTGAAAATTCCAGGCACAGGAAACGTCCGCCCGGCTTGAGAACCCGCCGCGCCTCGGCCAGCGCCCGGTCGATATGGGTCACGTTGCGGATGCCGAATGCGATGGTATAGGAGTCCATGGTGCCGCTTTCGATAGGCAACATCTCGGCATTGCCGGTAACCCAGCTTATGGCGTGTTCGCCCTTCTCTTTCGCGCGGCGGACGCCCTCGCCCAGCATTTTCTCGTTGATGTCGCAAACGGTGATGTCCGCCTCTCCGCCTCGGCTGCGCGCCATCTCCGCGATGCGGAACGCGATATCGCCGGTACCGCCCGCCACATCCAAGACCTTCCAGCCGGGCTGGGGATTCAGCCATTCCACCATCGCATCCTTCCAGATGCGGTGGACGCCCGCGCTCATCAGGTCGTTCATCAGGTCGTAGCGCGCGGCGACAGAGGAAAATACCTCCCGCACCAATCCTTCCTTGTCGGCTTCGGGCACCTCGCGGAAGCCGAAGCTGGCGGTGGCCTTGTCGTTTGTCTCTGGCATGGGCCGGAACATAGCCGGGCCGGGCGCGATGGGCTACGGTCCCGCGCCGCGACTCTCAATCCCGCATCATGCCCGAGCTGCCCGAAGTCGAGACCGTCCGCCTGGGCCTTGCCCCGGCAATGGAAGGCCACACCCTCACCCATGTCGAGACGCGGCGGGGCGATCTGCGGGTGCCGTTCCCGAAAGACTTTGTGGCCCGCACCCAGGGACGCAAGGTGCGGCATCTGCGGCGGCGGGCGAAGTATCTGCTGGCCGATCTGGACAGCGGCGAGACCCTGGTCATCCATCTGGGCATGTCGGGCCGCATGAGCGTGTATGCCGAAGGTCATCAAAGGAAGCTGGGGAATTACGTCTATCAGACTCCGCCGAACGGCGCGGGGCATGGCAAGCATGATCATGTCGTGTTCGAGACCGATGCCCCCGCCCGCATCGTGTTCAATGACCATCGCCGTTTCGGGCTGATGGCACTGGTCGAGACGGCGCATCTGGAGCAGGACAAGCTGTTCCGGGGGATCGGGATCGAGCCGCTGTCGGACGATTTCAATGCTGCCTTCCTGGCGAAGGCGCTGGTGGGCAAGAAGACGCCGATCAAATCCGCCCTGCTGGACCAGCGGCTGATCGCGGGGCTGGGCAATATCTATGTGTGCGAGGCGCTGTTCCGGGCGGGCATTTCACCCAAGCGGCTGGCGGGAGCGGTGAAAAAGGAAAAAATCGCGCCTTTGGCGGCGGCAATCCGCAAGGTGCTGAGGGACGCCATCGCGGCGGGTGGATCGACCCTGCGCGATCATGCACAGGCAACCGGCGATCCGGGCAATTTCCAGCATCACTTTCTGGTCTATGACCGGGAGGGGCTACCCTGCAAGAACAAGTGCCCCGGAACGGTAAAGCGGATTGTGCAGGCGGGGCGTTCGACCTTTTACTGTCCGAAATGCCAGACGTGAGGATGTAATGAGCGCGGTACTCACCAAAGTCGAAGGTCCGGTTGGCATCGCTACATTGAACAGGCCGGAAGCCCTGAATGCGCTGAACACGCAGTTGCTGAACGAGCTTGCGGATGCGCTGGAGGGCTGGGACGCCGACGGCACCATGCGGGCGATCATCGTCACTGGCTCTGAACGCGCATTCGCGGCGGGGGCCGATATCAAGGAAATGGCGCCCAAGACATTTTCCGAGATGCATCGCGAGAATTTGTTCGGAGCGCAGTTCGACCGTATCGCGCGTATCAAGAAACCCATTATCGCCGCGGTCGCAGGCCATGCGCTGGGCGGGGGCTGCGAACTGGCGATGGCGTGCGATTTCATCATTGCCGCTGACACGGCGAAGTTCGGCCAGCCCGAAATCACGCTTGGGATTATGCCCGGCCTGGGCGGCACCCAGCGGCTGGTGCGCGCGGTGGGCAAGGCCAAGGCGATGGATTTGTGTCTGACCGGACGAACCATGGACGCCGCCGAGGCGCTGGCCAGCGGGCTGGTGGCACAGGTGGTGCCTGCCGCCGATCTGATGACGGAGACATTGAAGACGGCGCAGAAGATTGCTGCACAGTCCCTGCCCGCGGCCGCGATGGTAAAGGACGCGATCAACCGGGCTCAGGAAATGGTATTGGCGGAAGGCCTGGCCTATGAGCGGCGGGCCTTTCACGCCATGTTCGCCACCCGTGACCAGAAAGAAGGCATGGCGGCCTTTTCGGCCAAGCGGAAACCGGATTTCCGGGACGAATAGGCCGGAATGCAGAATTGCCGCCGGATTTGTTGACCGGAACCCCGCCCCGCGCTATACGCCCGCCTCTTCCGGCAGATTCCAAGGACGCCCATGCCCAATATCGCCTCTTCCCGCAAACGGGTCCGCACCACGGCCAAGCGCACCGCCATCAATACGGCGCGTAAATCCCGCGTTCGCGGCTTTATTCGCAAGGTCGAGGAAGCGATTGCCTCGGGCAACAAGGAAGCCGCCCTGGCGGCCCTGAAGGCGGCAGAGCCGGAAATCATGCGCGGCGTGTCCAAGGGCGTTCTGCACAAGAACACCGGATCGCGGAAAGTGTCGCGTCTCAGCAAGCGGGTCGCGAAACTGTCAAAATAGACAGTGCCGTGAATTCCTTGACGAATTCAGTCAAGAAAAGACCCGGGCAATGACCCGGGTCTTTTTTATTGTCAGTATGCTGACAGATCAATGACACCTGTTTCGCCACCGCAGCAAAGGTGGTTCGAAACATAAGCCACTGATTCGAAAGAGCTTCGCAAAATCGTTACCGCGGAATTCCATTTTCCGTATACGGTACAACTGCTTAGTAGCCCGTCACACAACCGAAAAATTTCGCGAATCAGCTTTTGTTCTGCTTGTGCCCGG
>JAFIHO010000252.1 GCA_017849395.1 Hyphomicrobiales bacterium | reverse complement strand
GGCTCCGGGCGGCGGCGCGACGCCCGTCCGGTGTGGAAGGGAGCGGGTGTCGAGAATCCGTCCTGAAGGGGACGCTAAGCGGCTGCGGGAACGGAACCGTCCGTCCGGTGCTTCCCACCAGACCTTGCCTGGTTCGGCCGCGTGCCATTGATCCGGTCATGCCGGCGGGCCGTATAATTTCATTTATCCTCTAACCCAGAGCTCTCATGGTCGCGCGATTTTTTGCCTTGTTACCCATAGCAAGCCTTTTCTTGTCATCAGCCGTTTCGGCCGACCCGTCAGACAGGCGTGGACCGCCGCCCCAGATGGATTGGACGGTCACAGTGGGCGTGGCGCCGGTTTATACGCCGATATTCCAGGGCGCGAAGGATTACGGCTTTTCTGCATATCCCGACCTGCGGGTGAACCACAGGGACGATTTTTTTGCCTCCATTCCCGAAGGCATCGGTTACAACGCCGTCAACACTGGCGGCTGGAAGGCGGGTCCGCTGGTCAAGCTGCGCTTCGGCCGCCGGGAGACCACGGGCGGATCGCCCTTTCTCATCAGCGGCAAGAGCAATGCGCTGCGCGGCCTGGGCGATGTAGGCTTCGCCGGGGAGCTGGGCGGTTTCGCGCAATATACCCATGGCAAGTTGCGCAGCCGTGTGGAGCTTCGCCAGGGCGTTGGCGGACATCAGGGATTGGTCGGTGACGTCAATGTCAGCTACGCCGATCGGGCGGGTCCGCTCAGCTACAGCTTCGGGCCGCGCCTCAGTTATGGAAGCGGCGGTTTCATGAGTACCTATTTCGGGATCGACAGCGCCCAGTCGGCGCGGTCCGGACTTGCCCCTTATCGGTCGGGCGGCGGCATCACCGCCTATGGCATTGGCGGCACCGCCGTCATGCCCTTGAGCGACAATGTGGCCCTTACCCTGTTCGGGGGATACGACAGGCTTGGCGCGCCCGCCGCAAATTCCCCCCTGGTCCGTCAGCGCGGCGACGCAAATCAGATCACTGTCGGGCTGGGCTTCGGCTACCGCTTTGGGTGGGACAGCTAAGGCTTTCCGTTGCGGCAACCAGCATATACCTGCCTGCAAGAAAAAAGGCCGGAGCTGCGGGGGCGCGCTCCGGCCTAGTTCAAACCACGCTCAAGGGGGGAAGAGCGTCGGTCATGTCGCCCGCTGGGGGGAGAAGCCGGCGACACAATTGAGATAGTGCTGGAAACAGGGGATTCAAGAGCCCTGCGCGATGCGCAATGCTGACCATCGCAGGGTGATTTTGCGGCGGAAAATGGGCGCTTCTGTCGCCCGGACGAGCCGGGCGGTGATGAAGAAGAACGGGATTACACAGTTCTAATACTGCCAGTCCTTCGAGGCCTTTACCGCGAAGTCGCGGAAGGCGGCGACACGCTTGGACTGGCGCAGGGCGTCGGCATAGACCAGATGCACATCGAAGCCCGGCACCGGCACATCGGCCAGCACGCGCTCCAGATCGGGATGCTGGGCCGCGATATAATCCGGCACCACGCCAATACCCAGACCCGCTTCCGTCGCCTGCAGGATGCCGGTGATGTTGTTGATGCGGATGACGCGGCCCTTGCCGCCCGGCTTCGCGTTTTTCTTGAACGCCTCCAGCAGCCAGTTGATGTCGCGGATTTCCGGCAGCGCCGTTTCGCCATACACGATGATGGTATGCTCGGCGATGTCGTCCAGCTTCGCCGGCGCGGGATGATCCTTCAGATAGGTCTTCGCCGCGTACATATGGTAATGCACCGTGAACAGCTTGCGCTGGATCAGGTCGGCCTGGATCGGCGCGCGCAGGCGGATCGCCAGATCGGCCTCACGCTGGGCGAGATCGAGTTCGCGGTCGTCCATCACCACATGCACTTCCACTTCCGGATATTGCGCCAGGAAGCGGCCAAGCTGAGGCAGCAGCCAGTAGGAGCCGATGCCATGGCTGGTGGTGATCTTCAGCGCGCCGCGCGGCGCGTCATGGACGTTCTTGAGTGCCTCTTCCGCCGCGGCCAGGCGGCCCAGAACGTCGGTCACGGCGCTGAACAGAAGCTCGCCCTCGTCGGTCAGGGTGAGGCCGCGGGCGTGGCGCTGGAACAGCGGCGTGGAGATTTCCTCCTCCAGCGCGCTGATCTGGCGGCTCACCGCCGATTGCGACAGGCCCAGCGTCTGGCCCGCATGGGTGAAGCTGCCCGCCGACGCCACTGCGTGGAAGATGCGAAGCTTGTCCCAATCCATGTCTCATCCCCGCTTCGGGAGCATCGGCCAGGAAAAGTGTCCAGCGGTTTTCCGTCCGGCCGTGCGACCCACTAAAGAACCAACTCTCCGGCATGTGCACCTGCCAGGAAGCGTTCCGCTTCCAGCGCCGCCATGCAACCCATGCCCGCCGCCGTCACCGCCTGGCGGAACACCTTGTCCTTCACATCGCCCGCCGCGAACACGCCTGCTACGCTGGTATGGGTCGAATCCGGCGCGGTCCTGATATAGCCGCTCTCATCCATGTCGAGCTGGCCATGGAACAGGCCGGTGGCGGGGGAATGGCCGATGGCGACGAAAAGGCCATGCACGTCCAGTTCCTTCGTCGTGCCGGTGATCGTATTGCGCAGCTTGATGCCGGTCACGCCCTTGGGCTCGGACGTGCCCAGCACGTCGATCACCTCGGTATCGTAGAGGATGTCGATCTTGTGGTTGGCCGCCAGGCGCGCCTGGTTGGTCTTGTCAGCGCGCAGCGTGTCGCGGCGATGGATCAGGGTCACGCGATCGGCGAAGTTGGTAAGGAACAAGGCTTCCTCCGCCGCCGTGTTGCCGCCGCCGACCACAGCCACCGTCTTGCCGCGATAGAAGAAACCGTCGCAGGTGGCGCAGGCCGACACGCCGAAGCCCTGGAACTTGCTCTCGCCCGGCAGGCCCAGCCAGTTGGCGCTGGCGCCGGTGGCGATGATGAGCGTATCGGCGGTGTAGAGCTGGCCGCTGTCGCCCAGCAGCGAGAAGGGCCGCCGCGACAAATCCACCTTGGCGATGGTGTCGGTGACGAAATTGGTGCCCAGCGCCCGCGCCTGCTCCTGCATCTGATCCATCAGCCAGGGACCCTGGATGGCCTCCGCGAAGCCGGGATAATTCTCGACCTCGGTGGTGATGGTGAGCTGGCCGCCGGGCTGGATACCCGCGATCAGGGTCGGCTCCAGCATGGCGCGCGCGGCATAGATGGCGGCGGTGCAGCCTGCTGGGCCGCTGCCCAGGATGATGACTTTGGAGTGTTTGGCGATCATGGCTGGCCTTGCGGTGTTTGCAGGTCAACCCTCATATCGGAACCTGCGATGCCTAGGTCAAGCGCCCTGAAAAGCCAAGCCGGTGCATAAGGTTAGGTATTG
>JAFIHO010000251.1 GCA_017849395.1 Hyphomicrobiales bacterium | reverse complement strand
TCAGCCGATCGCCACCCAGCTCCACCGTCGGCGCGGCCGCCACCACGGTCTCGCTCAGACGCAGCACCGCGGCAGGGGCCAGCTTCGCCACCCCCCCCTGCCCATAGAATGTCTCCGGATGGGCGGCGGCCAGCCGGTACTGCGCCAGCGCGTTGGCATTCTCTCCCAGCGCCTCATGCGCCCGGCCCCGCCAGTAGCGCGCCCGCGCGCGGGAGATGGGGCGCGACACCGCCGTCGTCATGCGCTGGAAATGATCCAGCGCCTCGGACGGCTGCTTCAGGAAACGCAGGGCGATGAACCCGGCCATGAAGTTCTGGTCGGCATATTGCTCGCCGCTGGTGAAACCGGCGTGCCGCACGAGCTTCAGCGCCAGGCGCGGATTGCCGTTGCGCAGCGCGTCGCGGGTCTGGATCGAGATTTCCGTCCACCAGCGCGCGGCACGGTCCTTTGCCAATGCGCCGGCGGGTATGCGCAGCAGCATGGCGTTGGCTTCGTCATCGCGCTTGGCGATGCGCAGGGCGCGGCTCCAGTCGAGCAACAGGCTCGGATCGTTCGATCCCGCCGCTTTCGCCAGCGCGGCACGGGCGCGGATAAGCCCGCCATCCAGCGCGATGCGCGCCAGCGCCGCGGCCGCCGTCTTGTCATCCACCCGCGCGATCATGCGCCGCGCCGCCGTGACCTCGCCGCGCCACAGAAGATTGTCCAGCCGCGCCTTGTCGCTTTCCGGCGTCAGCCAGGCCGCATCGCGCTGCATGATGGCAAGTTCGGTGGCGGAATCGAAACTGCCGTTTGTCCAGCCTTCGCGGATCAGCCGCGCGCCCCGCGCCGTTTCCTGCCGCGCCACCAGTGCCTCGCCCAGCCGCACCCTGCCTATGCTGCTGTTGGGAGAGCGGCCGTTGAACCATGCGATGACCTCATCGGGCCCCATGTCGGCGGGCATTGCCCGCTCCGCACGTGCCTGCAAGGTGCCGGGCAGGGGCCAGCCTCGCGTGTTGCGCATCACCGCATCGATCTCGGCAAAGGTCGCGCCGCTCCCGGAATCCATGACGTAACGCCATTCCAGCAGGTCGCGCGCGATCTGGTCCCGGCTCTGGGCCGCCAGGCCGCGTGCGGCGGCCCAGTCGCCGCGCCGGGCGGCGTCGAAGGCCCGCACGAACAGTTCGCGGTCGGCCTGGGCCAGGATGCGCAGATTGCTGGGCCGCTGTCCGGGCAGGGCGCTTCCCATGTCGGGCGCAAGGCGTATCACGCCCGCATCGCCCTGGCCCTGCGCCAGCGCCGCCCAGCCGCAGAGCAGGATGACAGAGGACAAAAGGGAGACACGCAGAAGAGGCATGACGGCTACGCTTGTTGAAGGAACCGGATCGGCTTGGACGAAGCACCCGAATTCGGGCCATAGTGGCGCAAACAGCCGGGCATAAGTGTGACCGCCCGGAAACAGAACGCCAAAATCGGAAACTTTCCATGAACGCCATTCGCGACCGCATCAAAGGCTCCATTCCCGCGCTTATCACCCCCATGAAGGACGGGAAGGTGGACGAAGCCGCATTCCGTGCGCTCGTAAACTGGCAGATCGAACAGGGCAGTCATGGCCTGGTGCCCTGCGGCACAACCGGTGAATCCCCGACCCTGTCTCATGAGGAACATGAACGGGTGATCGAGATCTGCATCGAGGAAGCCAGGGGCCGCGTGCCGGTGATCGCGGGCGCGGGTTCGAATTCCACGGAAGAGGCGATCTCCCTCACGAAGTTCGCCAAGAAGGCGGGCGCGGATGCGGTGCTGTCGGTGACGGGCTATTACAACAAGCCGTCGCAGGAAGGCATGTACCGCCACTTCTCCGCCATCGCCGACGCGGTCGATATCCCGATCCTGCTCTACAATATTCCGGGCCGTGCGATTGTAGAGATTTCGGTCGAGACGATGGCGCGTCTCGCCAAGCACCAGAACATCTTCGGCGTGAAGGATGCCACCGCCAATCTGATGCGCCCCAGCCGCGAGCGCATTGTGATCGGCACGGACTGGTGCCTTATCTCGGGCGAGGACGGCACGGCGCTGGGCTATAACGCCCATGGCGGCAAGGGATGCATTTCAGTCACCGCCAATGTCGCGACGAAACTCTGCGCCGAAGTCCAAAACGCCAGCCTGGCGGGCGACTTCGCCAAGGCGCGCAGCTATCAGGACAAGCTGATGCCGCTGCACGATGCGATGTTCTGCGAACCCAGCCCCGCGCCGGTGAAATATGCCGTGTCGCTGCTGGGAAAATGCACCCCGGAAGTCCGCCTGCCGCTGGTCGAAGCCACCGACACCGCCCGCGCCCGCGTCCGCGAAGCGATGGCGCATGCGGGTCTTAAGGTTTGATGTTCTATCCGCCGTCCCTGTCGGAAGCCGTGTTGACTAGGGCGTTTCACGCTTACAACGGCGAGCTTGGTGTAATGCCGCACGACGTTCCCGGCTTTCTTGACGCCTGTGAAACGGACGGAGTCCAATTGCACGGCTGGGAGTTCTGGATTGTCGATCATCAGCCCAGCGCGGATTTTTCGCGGCCGATGCCTGCGCCAGGCTTTTGGTTCGGCGGAATACCAATGCTCGACAGTCCGATAGCCAATATCATTCACGGAGAAGGTGATATCGGCGATATTCGCCGGGCGTTGCCAGCTATTAAAAAAAGTCTTGCTCAGGTCCACCCAAACTGGGCTCCGCATGTGCGCGTCAACTTCAGTTTCGACTAATCATGGCCAAGAAGAAAGACGACGGCTTCAAGATCATCGCCGACAACCGCAAGGCGCGCTTCGCCTATGCGATCGACGAGACTTTGGAAGCCGGCATCATGTTGATGGGGTCCGAGGTGAAGTCCTTGCGCAACGGCAAGACCACCATCGGGGAATCCTATGCCCACGCCAAGGACGGCGAATTGTGGCTGGTGAATTCCTATATCCCCGAATACACCCAGGCCAGCCGCTTCAATCACGAACCCAAGCGCGCGCGCAAACTTCTGGTCCACAAGCGCGAGGCCGCCAAACTCGCCGCCGCGATCCAGCGCGAGGGCATGACCCTCATTCCGCTGAAGATGTATTTCAACGCCAAGGGCATCGCCAAGCTGGAATTGGGCATCGCCAAGGGCAAGAAGCTGCACGACAAGCGCGAAACCGAAAAGCAACGCGACTGGGCCCGCGACAAGGCGCGGCTGCTGCGGAACCGGGGCTGATCCCTGCTTGTCATTCCCGCTTTCGCGGGAATGACAAAAGGCTAGAATGCCACCATGCCTGACGATCCGGAAAATCCCTCCCTCCTCGGCCAGATCAAGGACAAGCTCATCCGCTCCAAGCAGAAATGGGCGGAGGAGGGGCGCGCCATCACCGGCCGACCCGACATGGGCCATGTTTCGCGCCTGCCGCCCGGCCAGAAACTGGTCACCAACTGGCCGGTCCTCGATCTTGGCGTCCAGCCGGACGTGAAACCGGAAAACTGGCGGCTGCGCGTCACCGGACTGGTGGAAAACCAGGCCGTCTGGACGCTGGACGAGTTCAAGGCGCTGCCGGTGTTCGAGGATGTCAGCGACATCCACTGCGTCACCACCTGGAGCCGCTACGACAATCACTGGAAAGGCGTTTCGGCGCGCACCATCCTCGACATCGTGAAGCCGAAGCCGGACGCCCGCCACGTCATCTTCCATTCCTATGACGGCTACACGACCAACGTGAAGATCGGCGTGTTTTCCGATCCCAATGTTCTGCTGGCCTATGAGTGGGAAGGCCAGCCCCTGGCCCGCGAGCATGGCGGCCCCGTGCGCGTCGTGATCCCCGACTGGTATCTCTGGAAAAGCGCCAAATGGGTCACGCGCATCGAATTCGTTGTGGAAGACCGCAAGGGCTTCTGGGAAACCCGCGGCTACCACAACGAAGCCGATCCCTGGAAGGAAGAGCGCTACAGCTGATACGCTTGGCTATGCGTCCCGCGCCAACCGCTTCGCTTCTCCCACCACCTTCTCGAACATCTCCGTCGTCAGCACACCGGTATTGGTGTTGTAGCGTGAGCAGTGATAGCTCGAAATAAGCCTGTATTTTCCAATATTATATGCAACGCCGTGCCTGAACGGATGCGCCGCGATCCTCGCATCCAGCGCCTTCAGCACACTGTCATGCGCGATCTTGCCCAGCGCCAGGATCACCTTGACGTTCGCCAACGCCTCGAGTTCGGACAATAAGAATTGGCGGCAAGTCCTGATCTCCGAAGGCTCCGTCTTGTTCTGCTGCGGCACGCAGCGCACGGCATTGGCAATGCGGCAATCGACCAGCTCAAGCCCGTCATCCGGCCGCTCGTCATACACGCCCTTCGCCAGCCCGTGCTTCAACAGGGTCGCGTAAAGCAGATCGCCCGCCCAGTCGCCGGTGAAAGGTCGCCCCGTCCTGTTCGCGCCTTGCAAGCCTGGCGCCAGACCGGCAATCAGCAGCCGTGCGTCCAGCGGCCCGAAGCTCGGCACTGGCCCGTTGAAATAGGCGGGATATTTCTTGCGGTTGTCGGCCCGGAATGTCGCCAGGCGCGGACAAAGCGGACAATCGTGCGGCGGCGGCTCGGGCGCTTTCATGCGCTCCGGTTAGAAGATTCACGCCGTCTGCGCAAACCCCGCCTTGCCGCCGCCCTCGCGCGCGATCTGGGCTTTCAGGTCATCCAGTTCGATGAAATTGTCCGCCTGCCGCCGCAACTCGTCGGCCACCATGGGCGGCTGGGTGCGTATCGTGGATACCACGCTCACCCGGCGGCCCTTGCGCTGCACCGCCTCCACCAGCTTCCGGAAATCCCCGTCGCCGGAGAAGATCACGATATGATCGACCGACGCCGCCATCTCCATCACATCGATCGCCAACTCGATGTCCATGTTGCCCTTTACCCGCCGCCGCCCCTGGGCGTCGGTGAATTCCTTCAGCGGCTTGGTCACCACCGCGAAGCCGTTATAGTCCAGCCAGTCCACCAAGGGGCGCAGGGGTGAGAATTCCTGATCCTCAGCCACTGCGGTATAATAGAAGGCGCGCACCAGCGTGCCCTTGCGCGCGAACAGTTCAAGCAGCCGCTTGTAGTCGATGTCGAATTGCAGCCCCTTGGCCGCGCCGTACAGATTGGCGCCGTCGATGAACAGCGCGAGTTTCTCGTTGGGATAGAAAAGCATATGACCTCCGAAACAACCGGCCGACGCGCCTTATCTCCCGGCGCGGGCCCATGATACTGATAGCGTTAGGCGCGAACCTGCCGTCCTGTGCGGGTCCTCCGGCCCGAACCCTGACGGCCGCGCTCGCCAGTCTGGAAAACAAAAACGTCAAAATCCGGAAGGTCTCGTCCTTCTACGAAAGCAGCGCATGGCCGGATCCTTCCGATCCCCCCTTTGTCAACGCCGTTGCGTGCGTTGACACCGCCCTGCAACCCGACGCTCTCCTCACAATTTTGCATGACGTGGAAACTATCTTCGGGCGTAAGCGTTCCACGCCGAATGCGCCCCGGACGCTCGATCTTGACCTGATCGATTATGACGGCCGGGTGGAGGAGGGGCCGCCCCGGCTACCCCATCCCCGCGCCACAGATCGCGCGTTCGTCTTGGTGCCTTTGCAGGAGATCGCCCCATCCTGGCGCCACCCCGTGAGCGGCCGGACGGTGGAAGAACTGCTGGCTGTATTAGCAGACAAGGACGCCGTCCGCCGGATGCCCCTGTAAACATCGGCAAGGAATCTCTTGGCCCACGGGCCATTTTTCTGTTATGCGAACGGCAATTAGCCCTGAAAGCTCACCCTTCAATGGCGGAAGCCTGCGCGGGGTGTCTGTAACCTTTTGATCCGAAAGGATTTCCATGGCCCGCGTCACCGTCGAGGACTGCGTCGATAAGATCCCTAACCGCTTTGATCTGGTGCTGACCGCGGGCTTCCGTGCCCGCCAGCTTTCCGGCGGGGCCGAGCCGATGCTGGAACGCGACCGCGACAAAAACCCGGTCGTCGCCCTGCGCGAGATCGCGGCCCGCCTGATCAAGCCCGATGAGGCGAAGGAAGAGTATATCCGCTCGCTCCAAAAGCACGCCGAAGTGGACGAGCCGGAAGAGGCCCGCCCGGAGACCGACAACCGCGAGGATCCCTCGCATCGCCAGGTCACCGAGGAAGAACTTCTGCGCGCGCTGACCACCGAAGCCCAGCGCCGCGCCGAGCCGCAGCCGGAACCGGAGTCTGATTACGAAGAGTGAGGAGCGGTCCGCCGCAAGGCGGACGCAATGGTCTGGTGGACCATTGCGAGCGACGAACGCCGCGAGCTTGGGCGAGCGGCCGACGGCAGGTGTTGAGCGGAATTCGTCTCTTCGTAAAGGCGATTACAAGCCCCCGTTAATCCGATTCTACAGTATAGTGCTGGGATGACAGTGCCCCAGCCCAACCCGCCGGCCGAACCGGAGGCGGCCAAAGCCCCCCTGCCGCGTCCGCCGCGCGGCCGCCGCAGGTTGATGCGCCAGACCGATCTGGTGGAGCGCGTCCAGGCCTATGACCCCGGTGCCGACGAGGACTTGCTGAACAAGGCCTATGTCTATGCCATGACCGCCCATGGCAAACAGTTCCGCGCCTCGGGCGATCCCTATTTCGCCCATCCGCTGGAAGTCGCGGCCATCCTCACCGAGCTGAAGCTCGACGTGCCCACCATCGTCACGGCGCTGCTGCACGACACGATCGAAGGCACGCTCGTCACCTATGACGATGTAAAACAGAAATTCGGCGACGAGATCGCCAATCTGGTGGACGGCGTTACCAAACTGTCCCAGCTGGAAGTCTTCTCCGAACGCACCAAACAGGCGGAGAATTTCCGCAAGCTGATGCTGGCGATCACCAGCGACATAAGGGTGCTGCTGGTGAAGCTGGCCGATCGGCTGCACAACATGCGCACGCTCGGCTACATCGACAAGCCGGAGAAGCGCCGCCGCATCGCCCAGGAGACGGTGGACATCTACGCTCCGCTGGCGGGCCGCATCGGCATGCAAAACATGCGCGAGGAACTGGAAGACCTCGCCTTCGCGGAACTGGACCCGGAAGCGCGCAACTCCATCGTCACGCATTTCGCGCGGCTGGACATGCAGAGCGGCGACCGGGTGGGCCGCATCGCCGACCAGATCAAGCGCCGCCTGGCCGACCACGGGATGGAGGCCTGGGTCTATGGCCGCGCCAAGCGCCCTTTCTCCATCTGGCGCAAGCTCCAGACCAAGAAACTCAGCTTCGAACAGCTTTCGGACATTTTCGGCTTCCGCGTCATCCTGCATGAAACGGCGGATTGCTACCGCGCCCTGGGCATCATCCATACGAGCTGGCAGATGGTGCCGGAACGCTTCAAGGATTTCATCTCCACGCCCAAGCCCAACGGCTACCGCTCGATCCACACCACGGTGATCGGCCCCGAAAAGCAGCGCGTGGAAATCCAGATCCGCACCCAGGAGATGCACGATATCGCCGAACGCGGCGTGGCGGCGCACTGGCGCTATCGCGAGCATGTGCCCGACAGCGGTTCGCCCGACAGCGCGACCTATGGCTGGCTGCGCGACATGGTGGACCTGCTGGAGAAGGGCGACACCGCCGAAGAGGTGATGGAGAATTCGCGCCTGGCCATGTACCAGGACCAGGTCTTCTGCTTCACGCCCAAGGGCAGCCTCATCTCCCTGCCGCGCGGCGCGACGCCCATTGACTTCGCCTATGCGGTGCATACCGATCTGGGCAACAGCGCGGTCGGGGCCAAGGTGAATGGCAATCACGTCCCGCTGCACACGCCGCTCAGGAACGGCGATCAGGTGGAAATCCTCAGCACCAAGGATTCCACGCCGTCGCCGCTGTGGGAGCAGTTCGTCGTCACCGGCCGGGCCCGCGCCGAAATCCGCCGCTTCCTGCGCCACGCCCAGCGCGACGAGCATGTGAAGTTCGGCCGCCGCATTCTGGAAAAGACCTTCGCCGACGACGGCCGCGAGCTGACGGAAAAAGCCATCGAGGAAGTGGCGAAGAAGCTGCGCCTGCCCAAGGCGGATGACGTCTATGCCGATGTGGGCCGGGGCGCGCTGCCGCCGCATGAGGTGCTGCAATCGGTATTTCCCGAACTCAAGCGCGCCGCCAAGGCCCGCATCGCGCCGGGCGGCCCCGGCGCTTCCGGCGCCCCCGCGCCGATCTCGATCCGGGGTTTCAAGGAAGGCATTTCCTACAAGCTGGGCCAGTGCTGTCACCCTCTGCCGGGCGACCGCATCGTCGGCATCCGTACCCCGGGCGAGGGGCTGGTGATCCACACCATCGATTGCGGCGAACTGGCCAAGCATATCGACATGGACGACTGGCTGGATGTGAACTGGGGGCAGGGCGCGGCGGATGCCGGCCTGTCGGTAGCGCGCATCCTGGTGCGGGTGAAGAACGAACCGGGCAGCCTGGCCGCCATCATGACCGCCATCGCCGCCGATGGCGGCAACATCTTCAATCTGAAGGTAACCGACCGCAATCCGCTCTATTTCGAATTCATCGTCGATGTGGAGGTGCGCGACGTGGCCCACCTCCAGAACATCCTGGGCGCACTGCGGGTGAACGGCGCGGTGGAATCTGTTGATCGCGTGCGCGAAGCGGAAGCGGCGGTATAATGTTGGACTTCCTGTTGGGGCTTTCTTTCTCAGGATTTATCGACTGGATCGTCAATCGTGTTTTTCGCAGGCTTGCCCTGTGGGCACATGGCCCCGATTCCACACCCTCCCCTTGAGGGAGGGTCGAAAAATCCTGTAGGGATTTTTCGGGGCGGGGTCCGCGCGAAGCGCGGCCATCGCCGCCCGCACGAAAGGCAACTATGACCGTCGACCAAGTCCTCGCAGAATTCAAAAAATCCGGAGCCCTTCTGGAAGGCCATTTCATCCTGTCCTCCGGCCTGCATTCCGACAAATTCCTCCAGAAGGCGCTCGTCTTCCAGGACGCCAAGCGCACCGCCAAACTCTGCAAGGCGCTGGCCGCAAAGGTGAAGGCCGAGGTGAAGGACGAAATCACCGCCATCGTCTCCCCCGCCGTGGGCGGCATCGTGCCGGGCTATGAGATGGGCCGCCAGCTCGGCCTGCCTGCCATGTATGTCGAGCGGGTGGACGGCGAATTCCAGCTACGCCGCAACTTCACCCTGAAGAAGGGCCAGAAGGTGCTGATGGTGGAGGACATCATCTCCACCGGCGTCTCCAGCCGCGAATGCATCGCCGCGATCAAAAAGACCGGCGCGAAAGTCGTGGCCGCCTGCTGCCTGATCGACCGCTCCGGCGGCAAGGCCAAGGTCGGCGTACCGCTCATCGCGCTCGCCGAATGGAAGGTGAAGGCATGGCCCGCCGACAAACTGCCGCCGCACCTGCGCAACACGCCTGCCGTCAAGCCGGGGAGCCGGGGACTGGCGTGACCCACCTCCGCCTCGGCATCAATATCGACCATGTCGCCACCGTGCGGAACGCGCGCGGCGGCGACAATCCCGATCCCGTGCGCGCCGCCAAGCTGGCGCAGCAGGCGGGCGCGGATGGCATCACCGCCCATCTGCGCGAGGATCGCCGCCACATCTCAGACGAGGATATTGCCCGCCTGTCCGAGGCGCTGACCGTGCCGCTCAATCTGGAAATGGCCGCCACTGACGAGATGCTGGCCATTGCGCTCCGCCACAAGCCGCATGCCTGCTGCATCGTGCCGGAGAAGCGCGAGGAACGCACCACCGAGGGCGGCATCGACTGCATCACCGGCTTCAATCGCCTCAAACCCATCGTGGGCCGCCTGACCGAAGCGGGCATCCGCGTCTCCATGTTCATCGAACCCGACCGCAAGCAGCTCGACGCCGCGCGCGAACTGGGCGCGCCTGTGGTGGAACTGCATACCGGCGCCTATGCGAATGCCGGCGGCGACCGCCGCCAGACGCTGCTGGAGAAAATCCGCCACGCCGCGAATTTCGGCGCGGACCTGGGGCTGGAGATTCATGCCGGTCATGGACTGACCTATGATAATGTCGGCCCCATCGCGGCGCTTCCGCAGATCGCGGAACTCAATATCGGCCACTTCCTGATCGGCGAGGCGATCTTCGGCGGGCTCGATTCTACCATCAAGCGGATGCGCGCGCTGATGGACAAGGCGCGGGCCGAGGC
>JAFIHO010000250.1 GCA_017849395.1 Hyphomicrobiales bacterium | reverse complement strand
GCACGACAGCGGCGGCGGTCTCGTCGCAACTGGTCTCGATCCCCAGGATCGTGAGGGCCTTGTCTGTCATGGGGCGGTCGTCTACTCCCAAACCGCTATGCGGCAAATAGAATAGATATGCGCGTCCTGGTGACCCGGCCCGCAGAGGATGGCGCGGAAACCGCCGCGCGGCTGCGTGCCATGGGGCACGAAACGCTGCTGGCGCCGCTGCTGGAAACGCATTTCTTCGACATGCCGCCGCCCGCGCTGGACGATGTGCAGGCGATCCTGGCGACCAGCGCCAATGGCGTGCGTGCGTTCGCGCGCTTGTCGCCGCGGCGCGATCTGCCGCTGTTCGCGGTCGGGCCCCAGACCGCGGACATGGCTGCCGCGACGGGCTTCGCCGATGTCCGCAACGCCGATGGCGATGCGCGCGCCCTGGGCGATGCGACGGCGCGCTGGACCGTGCCGGACAAGGGCGTGTTGCTGCATGTTTCCGGCGAACAGGGCAGCGGCGTCCTGGCCGAGACGCTCGCGGCCCATGGATTCACCTTGCGCAAGGCCGTGCTCTACCGGGTCGATCCCGCCTCCAGCCTGCCAGCCGATGTGCGCGATGCGTTGGTGGCGAATACCCTTGATGCGGCGCTGTTCTTCTCTCCGCGCAGCGCGCGCGCCTTTGCCCGGCTCGCGGGCGAATTCTCCGTGAAGGGCGTGATCGCCGCCTGCATCAGCGCCGCCACCGCCGAAGGTCTGGAGCCGCTGTCTTTCGCGGCGGTGCGTATCGCGGAGCGGCCCAACCAGGATGCCCTGCTGGCCCGTCTGGCGGGCTGACCGGGCTTTGACGTGACCGGGATTCAATCTATAGTTGTATCCTGAGGGCGGCAGTCAAACGCCGTCCTTTCCTCCGACATGAGACACAGCCCTTTGAGGGGCATGCATCGCGCTGTCTTCTCGCGTCGAAGCCGCATGCAATTTTTGCGAAGATGCGTCGCCGCTTTTGTAACAGGCCGCTTGCGGTCTGCGTCTGCTCCCGTCACACTTCGCTCATGCAGCAAGAGGCATTTGCCAACACCGAAGATTTTGGCGGCCCCGATATTGTCGCCGTCTCCGGCAACAATGCCCGCCCCGGCATCGATCCGCCCTACGCCCGCTACGAACTGGGCAAGCCCTATGACGAAATGTTCGCCCCCGATGGCCGTCCGCGCCTGCCCTATGCCGCGCTGGATGCCCGTCTATCGACTCTGTCGCTGGAAGAACTGAACCGCCGCCAGCAGGCGTGCGAACAAAGCTTCCTGCATCAGGGCATCACCTTCACCGTCTATAGCGACAATCAGGCGACCGAACGGATCATCCCGACCGACCTCTTGCCCCGCATCGTGACTGCGAAGGAATGGGATCGTATCGAGCGCGGCCTGACCCAGCGCATCCTCGCCCTCAACCTGTTCCTGCGCGACATCTATAGCGACGGGCGCGTGCTGAAGGACGGCGTGGTCCCCCGCACCATGATCTATGGCTCCAAGCATTACCGGCGCGAGATGCGCGGCTTGCCGGTGCCGCACGGCGCCTATGTGAACATCTGCGGCAGCGATCTGGTGCGCAACGAAGCGGGCGACTTCGTGGTGCTGGAAGACAATCTGCGCGTCCCCTCGGGCGTGTCCTACATGCTCGCCAACCGCGATGTGGTGCGCCGCGCCTTCCCGGCCGTGTTCCGCACCATGGGTGTGCGTCCCATCGAGCATTATCCGCTGGAGCTGCTCGCGACCCTGCGCTCGCTGGCCCCGTTCCACGAAGATGTCTCCATCGCGATTCTGACGCCCGGCGTGTTCAATTCCGCCTATTTCGAGCACGCCTTCCTGGCGCGCCAGATGGGCGTGGAGCTGGTGGAAGGCCGCGACCTGCTGGTCAATGACAATGTCGTCTATACCCGCACCACATCGGGCCTGAAGCGCATCGACGTCATCTATCGCCGGATCGACGATGACTTCGTCGATCCGCTGATCTTCCGCGAGGATTCGTCGCTGGGCGTGCCGGGCCTGTTCAACGCCTATCGCGCCGGCAATGTGATGATCGCCAATGCGCTGGGAACGGGCGTCGCGGACGACAAGGCGGTTTACGCCTATGTGCCGCGCCTGATCCGCTACTATCTGGCGGAGGAGCCTATCCTTGAGAATGTCGAGACCTTCTTGTGCCGGGAGGAGAAATCGCTCAAGCATGTGCTGGCCAATCTCGACAAGCTGGTGGTGAAGGCGGTGGGCGAATCCGGCGGCTATGGCATGCTGGTCGGCCCGCACGCCAGCCAGGCGGAGCGCGAGGATTTCGCCCGCAAGCTGAAAGCCGATCCCGACAATTACATCGCCCAGCCCACCATCCAGCTTTCCACCGCCCCGACATTCGTGGGCGGCGGGGTCGAGGCGCGGCATGTCGATCTGCGCCCCTTCATCCTGCATGGCTCCGAAACCAAGATCGTGCCCGGCGCGCTGACCCGCGTGGCGCTGAAGCGCGGCAGCCTTGTGGTGAACTCCTCTCAGGGCGGCGGCTCGAAAGATACCTGGGTGTTGAACCAGTGATGTGGGTTTGCGGCCAGACCATAACACCGGCTTTCTCCCCCCACTGCGCGCTAGCGCATGGCGCGAGGGGTTTGGTAGCGACAGCGTACCGAACGTCGCTAGCGCGAGAGCAGCGTGTAGGCGCGAGCCGGAGCGCCAACAAGAAGTTCGCGGCCAGAGGGGGGCAACAGTAATGCTCTCCCGCGTCGCAGACTCGCTCTACTGGATGGCCCGCTATATCGAACGCGCCGAGCATACCGCGCGCGTGCTGGCGGTGAAGCTGGAATCCATGGTGGAACAGACGCCCGAAGATGCCAACGCCTCCTGGGCGCGGGTGATCGAGGCGCTGACCGGCGATACCAAACCCGCGCCGCATGATGCTTTTGCCACCACCCGCCGCCTCGCCTTCGACCGCGAAAATGACGGCGCGCTCATCACCTCGCTGGCGCTGGCGCGCGACAATGCCCGCCAGGTGCGCGAGGCGCTGTCCAACGAAGTGTGGGAGTATCTCAACCGCCTCTATCTGCGGCTTTCGCCGGTCACGATGGATTCCATCTGGGTGCATTCGCCCGCGCGGCTGTTCCGCGAGGCGCTGGAGGAAATGCATGCGCTGGAGGGCGTGACCTATTCCACACTCAGCCATGGCGAAGGCTGGTACTTCCTGGAACTGGGCCGCCATATCGAACGGGTGCAGTTGATGGGCCGCCTGCTGGACGTGCATTTCCGCGCCGCGCAGGACGGGACGACGGGACCGAAATATTTCGACTGGCTGGTGCTGCTGAAATTCTGCTCGGCATGGGAGCCCTATACCAAGCGCTATACCGCCTCGATCCGGCCGCAGAAGATCGCCGAATTCCTGTTGTTCGATACCGAGTTTCCGCATTCCATCTGCTTCTCGGTCGATCGCGTGACGGAAGCCCTCGCGCGGGTGGCGCCCGGTGCGCCGCCCGCCCGCCGCGCGGCGGTGGAACGGCTCGCGGGACGTCTGAAGGCCGCCGTCGATTTCGGCCAGGTCGATGACCTGATGTCCGGCGGCGTTGCCGGTTTCCTTGCTGACATCACGCGTCAGTGTGAAAAGATTCACGAAACGCTCTACGCGTCCTACATCACTTATGGCGCGGAAACCGTCTTATGACGGTTTCCGCGCCTGTCGCCCCCATCCGTCACAGCTCGGGTCGGCGTACCGCCGACACCTCGCTGCGACACCTTCCCCCGCCATGCGCTACGCGCAGCAGGGGAAGGGAGCCGGCGTGTGCTGAGAGGCCCTGATGTTTTATTCGATAAGGCACATCACCCAGTTCCGCTATTCCGCGCCCGTGCGCGAAAGCGTCATGGAAATCCGCATGCAGCCGCGCTCGGAGGGGCCGCAGACCTTGCGCAGCTTCCAGATATCGACCAATCCGCGCGCCCAGCTTTATGCGTATACCGACCATCTCGGCAACGCGGTCTATCATTTCAACCTGCTGCGGGAGCATGAAGAACTGCGCATCGACGCCCAGGCGGTGGTCGAGATCGGTCTCATCTCGCCGCTGCCGGAACGGCTGGATGACCTGGAATGGGGCCGCTACAACAATTTCAACCTGCATGACGATCATTTCGACATGATGGGCGCATCGAAATTCGCGCGCATGTCGCCCGAATTGGCCGCCTTCATGCGCATCGCCGAACTGGAAAAGCCGCAAGGGGATCCCCTGACCGCGCTCGTGAAGCTGATGCGCGGTATCTACGATTCCTTCGAATATGAATCGGGCATCACCGAAGTGCATTCCCCCATCGAACATGCGCTGGGCGAACGGCGCGGCGTCTGCCAGGATTTCGCCCATATCATGATCGCCATCGCGCGAAGCTGGGGCATCCCAACCCGCTATGTCTCGGGCTATCTCTATCACAAGGGCGCGCGCGACCGATCCCGCGCCGATGCGACCCATGCCTGGGTGGAAGCCTGGCTGCCCTCCCTGGGATGGGTCGGCTTCGATCCCACCAACAACATCATGCCGCGTGAGCGGCATGTGCGCGCGGCGGTGGGGCGTGACTATGCCGATGTGCCGCCGACACGCGGCACGTTCAAGGGTGTCGCCGACAGCGAATTGTCCATCGCCGTTTCGCTGGAGCCGACTGCCGCCCCGGTGCGTCACGAGGATTTCCTGAAGGTCGCGCGCCCCATGTCATCCGCTACCCCGACCTACTCCATGCCGGAACGGCTCTATCACCACCAGCAACAACAACAGCAACAGTAATGTCTGGAAAAAAGAAGCGCGATATCGGCGGGATGATAACCGTGGATGAGGTGCCCTTGCGCTGGTCCGTGAAAAGCGAACCCATGCGGGGCACCACCGATGGCGATATCGGCCTGCGCGTGAGTGTGGTGCGGCATGACGAGACCAAAACCCGGCATGGCGATCTGAAAGCCTGGCGCGAACTCATCCTGCAATATCCGTTCGAGAAGCGGCAGCATCACGCCTCGCGCTTTCCCGACAAGCCGCGGATAGACCCCGCCGATCTGGCGCGCGCCGTTCGCCTTGCGATGGACGCGGGCTGGGAGCCCGCCTCGCGCGGCCGGCCCTTCGAGCTGATGCTGGAAGAAGGCGATCTGCCGCGTTAGCCGCTGGAAGCGGCTTCGGCGGCGAAGGCGCTCAGTTCCTCAGCCGTTCTCGGCATCAGGGATGCCCAGTCGCCGAACTTCTCCGGCGAAAGCACGCGCGTCTTCGCATACCAGGGATATTCATCCGTATTGAGCTGCGGCCAGGTCCGGCCCGCCGTAAGGAACCACACTTCGGCGCCCACGCTTGCCGCGGTGGCCGCCGCCGCTGTCGGTGCGGAGATCACCAGGTCCAGCGCCAGGGTCAACGCCGCCGCGCCGTCGATATCGTCTTTCAGGTTCAGTCCCGGCATCTGGTGAATGGTGACACCGAACCGCTCAACAGCGCGCGCGATTTCGGCGGCGCAATCGCCATACTGAAGATTGACGAATGTCACGCCCGGCGTCTTCAGGATGGGCCCCCATGCGTCGATCGGGCTGTAATATTTGGCCCTCTTGGCGCCCAGCATCATGGACCGCCAGCAGATGCCAACCTTGCGTCCCGGCAGTTTCGCCAGCATCTCGCGGAACTCCTCCACCCGCATCGGATCGGGCTTGAGGAAGGGCTGATGCGGAAATGAATCGACCGTCTTGCGATAATATTGCAGCGCGCTTCCCATCGGCGACCACAGGTCGGGCTTGTTGCTCTTGGTCGCGAAGGGAATGAGCCGCAGCGCCTTGTTGCCATCGGCGTCCATCAGGGTGCGGTCGTCATAGGTGCCGACATCGGCATCCGGGAAGGAGCGCTGGAACAGCGGCACCAGGCGCGGATCGACCGCGATCTGCATCTTGCCGTCCGGCCCGACCGCTTTCTGGATGTCGGGCAATATGTTGGCGAACATGAATTCATCGCCCAGGCCCTGTTCGCCCACCATCAGGATGCGCTTGCCGTTCAGGTCCTCGCCCTGCCAGCGCGGCGCATCGATCATGTGATGCAGATAGGAGCGGAAGCGTTCAT
>JAFIHO010000023.1 GCA_017849395.1 Hyphomicrobiales bacterium | reverse complement strand
GCCCAGCGCGTGTGCAGACGCGGGGTTGCTGACGCGGCCCCATCCGCGCGCCTTCATGCCCGGCACGGCCGCACGGGTGGCATGGAAGGCCGCTGCCAGAGTGATGGCGATGATCTGGTTCCACGTGTCGATAGGGAATTCCTCTACCGGCGAGACGAACTGGATCCCCGCATTGTTGACCAGCACATCCACCGAGCCGAAGGTCTTTTCGGCGGTTGCGATCATCGCCGCGATCTCGTCCGGCTTGGTCATGTCGGCGGAGGAATAGAGCGCCTTGACCCCGAAATCCTTTTCGATGCCGCTGCGCTCTTTTTCGATGGCGGCGGCGTCACCGAACCCGTTGATGACCACATTTGCGCCATCCCGCGCCATTTCGCGCGCAATGGCCAGGCCTATGCCGCTGGTGGAGCCGGTGACGAGGGCGGTTTTGCCTTTCAGCATGTTAATCTCCTTGCAATCGGGCGTTGCCATGATGACATGTTGCCGGCTGCTCCGCCCTGCCGAAACTGCCGCAGGGCCCCTGATGTGCATATTACTTTAGGATCATGCCATGGACACGAAACCCGCACCTGATTCAAATGTAGCCGAGCATCTGGCCCGTCCCGAGGGCTGTGGCCGTATCGCGCTGGTGCTTCAGGGCGGCGGGGCGCTGGGCGCCTACCAGGCCGGGGTGTATCAGGCGCTGCATGAGGCGGGGCTGGAGCCCGACTGGGTTTCGGGCGTGTCCATCGGCGCGGTCAATGCGGCGCTGATCGTGGGCAACCGGGTGAACAACCGGCTGGATGCGCTGCGCGAATTCTGGCATCGCGTGACCGACCGCACCATCTGGCCCTTCACGCCGGACGGCGACATCTACCGCGCCATGCGCAACAATATCTCGGCGCTGACCACGACACTCTATGGCCAGCCCGGCCTGTTCCAGCCGCACAGGATCAATCCCTGGTTCCTGCCGGCGGGCGCGAAGGAAGCCACCAGCTTTTATGACAACACGCCGTTGAAGGAGACGCTATGCGAGATGGTCGACTTCGACCTGCTGAACGCCAGGCAGACCCGCTTCTCGGTCGGGGCGGTGAATGTACTGACGGGAAACTTCTCCTTCTTCGACAATGCCAAGGAGCGGCTGGAACTGGCGCATGTGATGGCGTCCGGCGCGCTGCCGCCCGCCTTCCCGATGGTGGAGATCGGCACCGATTATTTCTGGGATGGCGGCATCGTTTCCAACACGCCGCTGGCGCATCTCCTGGCGCAGGACGACGACATCAATTCGCTGGTGTTCCAGGTCGATCTGTTCAGCGCGCGCGGGCCGTTGCCGCGCACCATGGTGGACGTGCTGGAGCGGCACAAGGACATCACCTATTCCTCGCGCACAAGGCAGGTGACCGACATGTTCGCCCGGCTGCAGCGCTGGAAGACCCGCGCCTATGAGGCGCTGATCAAGGTGCCGGAGGACGACTTGTCCGAGGAACAGCGGGTCATGCGCGACAAGCTTGCAAAATTGCCCAAGGCGACCATTCTGCAGCTCATCTATCAGAAGAAATCCTATGAGGGCAGCGCGCGGGACTATGAATTCTCTCCCGATTCCATGCAGGAGCACTGGAAGAACGGCTATGACGACACCCGCCAGACCTTGCGCCGCAAGGACTGGCTGGCCATGCCGCCCAGGGGCGTGGGCATCGTCACCCATGACGTGCACCGCAATTTCGAAGTGTGAGTCATGAACACCGTGTCGATCGCGGCGCGGCTGGAACGGCTTCCGCCAACGCGCGGCTTCTGGCGGCGCGTGACATTGCTGTCGCTGGGCGGTTTCTTCGAATTCTACGACATGTTCCTCACCGCCTATGTCGCGCCGGGGCTGGTGCGATCCGGCATACTGAGCCATGACGCGACCGGGCTGATCGGAAGTGTTGCGGGATTTGTGGCATCCTTCTTCGCGGGCCTGTTTATCGGAACGTCTTTGTTCGGCTTTTTTGCCGACCGGCTGGGGCGGCGCGCGATCTTCACCTTCTCGCTGCTGTGGTATGCGCTGACCGCCACGGTGATGGCGTTCCAGACCGATGCATTCTGGCTGGATTTCTGGCGCCTGATGGGCGGCATCGGCATCGGCGTGGAGCTGGTAACCATCGACACCTATATCGCCGAATTGTCGCCCCAGGAGGTGCGCGGCCGTGCTTTCGCTTTCTCCAATGTGATCCAGTTCGCGTCCATACCGTTGGTGGCGCTGCTGGCCTATCTGCTTGTGCCGCGCGAAATGTTCGGACTGGACGGCTGGCGCATCGTGGTGCTGATCGGCGCGGCGGGCGCGGCGGTGGCCTGGTGGGTGCGCAGCCGCGTGCCCGAAAGCCCGCGCTGGCTGGCCCAGCATGGCCGCGACGCGGAGGCCGATATCATCGTGACGCAATGGGAGGTCGAAGCGCGAATCCAGCATGGCGGTCTGCCGGACCCTGCATCGCGCGCCGTGACGGCGGTGGGGCGCGGGAAGCTGCGCGAGATTTTTTTGCCGCCTTATCGTGGACGCACCCTGATGCTGATCGCGTTCAACCTGTTCCAGGCGGCGGGCTATTATGGTTTTGCAAGCTGGGTACCGACCCTCCTGATCTCGCAGGGCACCGAGGTGACGCGCAGCCTGGGCTATACCTTCATCATCGCCATCGCCGCGCCCTTCGGGCCGCTGCTGGGTCTGCTGTTCGCGGGCCAACTGGAACGCAAATGGATCATCGTCGGCGCGGCGCTGGCCATCGTGGCGGCGGGACTGGCCTTCGCGCAGGCGCATAGCGCTGCCACCGTGATCGCCTGCGGCGTGGCGCTGACGTTGGCGAACAACATCCTCAGCTTCGCCTATCATGGCTATCAGCCGGAACTGTTTCCTACCCGCGTCCGCGCTGCGGCAGTTGGCTTCGTCTATTCCTTCAGCCGCCTCTCTACCATGTTCAGCGCCTTCATTATCGCATTCGTGCTTCAAGCCGCGGGTGCGCCCGGCGTTTTCCTGTTTATTGCGGGCTGCATGGCGGTGGTGGCCTTCGTCATCGGCGTGTTCGGACCCAGGACGCATAATCTGCCGCTGGAGACGATTTCAAATTGAGAGGGTCCCACTCTTCTCCGGCTTTCTTCCCCCGATGCGCGTCAGCGCATGGCGGGGGAAGATGTCGCAGCGAGATGTCGTCGAAGACGACTCGATCTGCGACAGATGGGGGACGTAAATGAATTACAGGCATGGATATCATGCAGGCAATTTCGCTGACGTCGTCAAGCATGTGGCGCTGGTGGCGATACTGCTGCATTTTCGCAAGAAGGATACGCCCTTCGCGGTGATAGACAGCCATGCCGGGCGCGGGCTGTATGATCTTTCCGGCGAGATGGCGGCGAAGACCGGCGAGGCGGAGAGCGGCATCGGAAAGCTGCGCGATCTGGCGCCGCCGCTGCCCGAGGCGTTGGACACCTATCTCAGGCTGGCCGGGGAAAGTGGCGCCGATCGCTATCCCGGGTCACCCCTGATTGCCGCCAAGCTGCTGCGCCCTCAGGACCGGCTGGTGGCTGTGGAAAAGCATCCCGAAGAAGCCGCTCTCCTGGCGCAGGTCCTGCATCCGTTTCGCAAGGCCTCGACGGAGAACGCCGACGGCTATGCGCGATTGCTGAAACTGCTGCCGCCGCCGGAACGTCGCGGACTGGTGCTGATCGATCCGCCATTCGAAGCGACCGACGAGTTCGAAACCCTGGCGCGCGCCGTGCAGGGTGCGTATCGCCGCTTCGCCACCGGCACCTATCTGATCTGGTATCCCATAAAGTCGCAAAGCGCCGCCGACGGTTTTTGCGGTGAGGTTCTGGCGGGCGGCATGGCAAAGGCATTGCGCGTGGAAACTTCCGTCGCGCCGGATACCGGCAAGATGACCCGCAGCGGATTGCTGGTGCTGAACCCGCCTTACGGTTTCGACAGCACCATGAAGGATGTCATGACGCTGCTCGCACCGCGGCTCGGGCAGGGCGGGCCGGCGCAGACAAAGGTGGAATGGCTGGCGGGCGAGGGCGTGTGATCAGCCTTGGCAGCAGCTCTCGCGGTTGCCCAGACAGGAACAGTCCTTGCGATACTCTTCCGCCGCCATGGCGAAGCAACGGTCCAGCGCCTCGTGCAACAGATGCTGGCGGGTGACGTTGCGCTTCACCGCAATGATGCCGAGCCGCTCATAGTCGATGAAGGACATGCGGATGGTGCACTTCTTGATGCGTTCCGGGTCATAGGCGCGCGCCGGTTCCGCCGACAGATCGGAAAATTCCATCTCGTCGCAGGCGGCGGGCGCGGGGCGCACAGCGGCGGGCTTCACCTCGGCAAAGCTCGGCTCGGTGACGGCGGGACGCGGCGCGGGCGGGACAGGCTCCGGCTTCGGCGCACGCGGTGCGGCGGCTTTCGGCGTGGCGAACAGGGGTTCGGTCGTCGGCTGGAATGTGCTGGGCGCGGGCTGGAAGCGCGGCAGATCATCGTCCTGCATGGCCGCGCCATGCCGGGCGATCGGCCCGTTCCATGGCCGCGCATCGCCCTTGCGCGCCAGGATATTGGAATGCAGGGACGCGAACTTGGACGTCATTTCAGTCCGTCCACATCGGTGAAGAAGGGCTGGTCGGAGCGGCGGCGGCCGAAAGCGGCGCGCCGTTCGGTAGTGAAACGCGGCTCGGCGATCAGACGACGGTCCTGAGCCACGGGCTGGCGGCGATCGGGGCCCTCATAGCTCGGCGTGACGATGGGCGAGCCCGGACGCGCCGGTTCGGCCCTGGCGATGTTCTTGACCGCCGCTTCGACGCGGGCAGGTTCGGCGCGTATAGCGGCCTTGGCGGCAACTTCGGGGCGTACCACGGGCGGCGGCTTGACCAGGGTGCGGGCCGCCTTGGTCTCGGCGTCTTCCTTGTCTTCCTCGACGCCTTCCAGCAGCGAGTTGACCGAGAAATGCTGCGGCTTGATGTCGGGCTGCAGCCGGGGATCGTGGACGACGCGCGACAGCTTGTCCTGCAGATAGACCCACAGGTCGCTGATTTCCTTGGCCGAGGCGCAGTTGGGCACGATCTCGCCCACCACGCGGCCGTCGATCATGCTGGCGGCGAAATCGACGCGGTGATGGATGGTGACCGGCGCGACCGTGCCGTGCTGCGACAGCGCCACGGCGGATTCGCCGGTGATGCGCGCGCGCGCGGTGGCGGCATTGATGACGAACACCAGCGGCTTGGCAGGGCGTTCGGCGATGTCCACCGTGGCGCCCACGGCGCGCAGATCGTGCGTGCTGGGACGGGTGGGGACGACGACCAGGTCGGCATGGGCGACGACCTGCGAAATGGATTGCGTGATGGCGGGCGGCGTGTCGATGACGGCGATCTTCACGCCGATCTTGTCCAGATGGGCCAGCGCCTCTTCCAGATCCAGGATGCCGACCTTCACGAAATGCGGTTCTTCCGCCTTGCGGGCGTTCCACCAATGGGCCAGCGAGCCTTGCGGGTCGGTATCGATCAGCGCCACCGCGCCTGCGCCATGGCGCACCGCCTCCACGGCCAGATGGCCGGACAGGGTTGTT
>JAFIHO010000249.1 GCA_017849395.1 Hyphomicrobiales bacterium | reverse complement strand
GGTCCGAGGCGCACTGCGGGTTGCAGCGGTCGCGCCTTGCCTGGAGTGCCGCGGGAGCCGGTCGAGGCCCGGGCGATCTTGGTCAGGCCATCTCGCGCCTGCGGAGCCGGCCGCCAAACCAGTGTCAGGAACAGGGTCACCAGTTGCGAGACAATGAGCCCCCCGAGCAACAATCCGACGATCTGTAGAGCGAGCGGTGGTCCCGACCAGCTACGTGCGGCGCGCAATATTCCCATGTCTCCCATCATGGCACGAAAGGCCTTCGCGGGTCACCCATGGCTGTCACAGGAAAGCGGCACGGGCCAGGGCAAATGACCCGGCCAGTATTATGAACACACACAGCGCGATACGCAGCTTCATGACCGGGCTCCCGTCCAAAATGGGTGCCGGGGCCGCGCGTCCTGCCGTGTCCAGCGGCGGGAGGGGGGATGGGCCCGGCGGAGTAGGCAATGCGCGGCCCCGGCAGGTTGGGCGCCGCCGCGTTCCTTGCGGACGCAGCGGCCATGTTCGACGCTGGGGGGTGGGGTTGTGCGCCGAACATGCGCGGACTATCGGCGTGGCGTTTTGCCGCCAGATTTCACCAGCGTTGCGGCATTGTGTCGGCCAGGTCGCACCGCTTATCCGGCTTTTTTAATGCGCCGGGCCGCCGCCACGCATTGTTGCAGACACATTGCAACCATGAAAAACGCCGGGAATGTTTGGCTGGCAATTGACTTCCATGAACGCCATTCTCCCCGACATGGACCTCGCCACCCATATCCTCATCGTCGATGACGATGCCGGAATCCGAAGCCTTGTTTCCTCCTTCCTGGACAAGCATGGCTTCCAGACCGATACGGCTGGAAATCCGGCGGAGATGCGCGCCAAGCTGAATGACGCCCGGTACGATCTGATCGTGCTGGACGTGATGATGCCGGGCGAAGACGGTCTCAGCGCGCTCAAGAAGCTGCAGAAGAGTGACGGCCCCCCGGTCATTATGCTTTCAGCCGTGGGTACCGATATCGACCGCATCGTCGGCTTGGAGCTCGGCGCGGAAGATTACATGGCCAAGCCGTGTAATCCGCGCGAACTTCTGGCGCGCATCCGCACCGTGTTGCGCCGGCGCGCCAACGCCCGCGCCCAGGGAGCATCCATGCCCGCGCGATCCGGCGCGGGAAGCGGCAATCTGGCTTTCGCGGGCTGGCGCATCGATCTGATGGCGCGGCTGCTGCACGATCCGTCCGACCGCGTGGTCACATTGTCGGACGGCGAATTCCGCTTGTTGCGGGTTTTCGTCGAACATCCCAGGCGCGTGCTAACGCGCGATCAGCTTTTGGAGTATGCGCGCGGCCCCGAGACCGAACATTACGACCGCGCAATAGACGTTCAGATCAGCCGGTTGCGACGCAAATTGTCGGCGGGCCAAAGCGATGAACTGATTCGCACCGTGCGCAGCGAAGGCTACATGTTCGTGCCCCCCGTGACGCGCTTGTAATGCGGGCTACAATGTTGCGCCCCACACGCGCAACACGCTGAAACATTGTCGAAACAAGCGATCCCTATGGCTGCCCCCTCTCGAAGAGGCGGGTCATGCACATCAGCGAAACCTTCCGGCAACGCCATCATGCGCGCCGGTTCTGGAAACAATCATCGTCGCTGGCGGCGCTTTGCGCGATGCTTACGGCCTGCCCAGGCGCAGCGCTGGCTGATTTCGATATCAATTCCGGCTCGACCTACAAGTCCAGCGCCATCGGGACGAACACGCCCGCCTTCAAGGGCGGTACGCTGCAAATCACGGGCACCAGCGAGATCACCAACGCTTTCACCGTACAGGAATATGCCGGCAGCACACTGGACGCCAACGGCAACGCGGTGACGATGAGCGGCGCTTTCACCGGCGCCGGTGGCCTCATCTTTTCCGACAGTGTCGGCGGCGGTGCAATCACCCTGACGAACAGCGGCAACAGCTATAGCGGTGCGACCGTCATCAACAGCGGCGCGACCGTGCGTTTGTCGGGCACGGGCACCCTCGTCTCTTCCAGCAGCATCACGGCAAACGGCCTTTTCGACATTTCGCAGACCAGCAGCGGCGCATCGATCACAAGCCTCTCCGGTTCTGGAACCGTGGCGCTGGGCGCGCAGACCCTGACACTCTCCGGCGCGTCGGGAAGCTTCAGCGGCGCCATCAGCGGCACGGGTGGATTGACCCTGGCGGCGGGGAGCCAGACGCTCACAGGCGCGAACACATATACGGGCACGACCACCATCACCAGCGGCACCTTGACCCTCGGCGCGGGCGGAACGACAGGCTCGATCGCGGTGGGCGATGTCGTCAATTCGGGCATCCTGGCCTTCAACCGGACGGATTCCTTTGCTTTCAACAATGTCGTCACGGGCGGCGGCGGTCTGTCCCAGAACGGCACCGGCACGGTGACGATCGGCGCGGCAAACACCTATACGGGCGCGACGGTCGTTTCGGCGGGCACGTTGGCGCTGTCGGGAAGCGGCAGCGTCGCCTATTCGAGCAACGTATCAGTGGCAGGTATTTTTGACATCTCCGCCACCAGCGGCGCTTCGATCAAATCCCTGTCGGGAAGCGGCACGGTGCAACTGGGCACGCAGAACCTGACCCTGACATCCGCTTCGGGCACATTCACTGGCGTCATCACGGGTGCCGGCGGATTGATCATCAATGGCGGCACCCAACTTCTTTCCGGTGCCAACAACTACACCGGCCCTACCGTAATCAATGCCGGTGTGTTGCAGATCACCTCAAGCACCTACAACACCAACATCAGCAATATCAACGGTACTTTCGCCTTCAACAGCGCCGGCGCGATCACGATGAACGGCGTGGTCAGCGGCGGCGGCGGCCTCTCGCAGATCGGAGCGGGCGTCACGACGGTCACCACGGCGCAGACCTATACTGGCAGCACCACCATCACCGCGGGTACCCTAGCCCTTTCCGGCAATGGCAGCATCGCCACATCGGTCGGGTTAGTGAACAACGGCACCTTTTCCATCGCCGGGGTCACCGGCAGCGCGTCAGTCACATCGATGTCCGGCAGCGGCACGGTGCAGCTAGGTAGCCAGACATTGGTCGTTACAAACGCCTCAGGCACGTTCAGCGGCACCATCACCGGAACCGGTGGCGTAACCCTCGGCGGCGGTAACCAGACTCTATCAGGCAGCAACAGCTACACGGGTGTCACCACCATCTCTTCCGGCACCCTGTTCCTGGCAGGCACCAGCAGCCTGGCCTCGTCCAGCAAGGTGGTGAACAACGCCATACTGGACGTGTCCCTGGTGACGGATGCGGGCGGATCGACCACGACTTCCATCGTCTCGCTCGCGGGCGGCGGATCGGTCGTGCTGGGCAGCAAGACACTGACCCTGACCAATGCGGGGGATACCTTCTCGGGTATCATTTCCGGCGCGGGAGGCGTGACCGTCAGTGGCGGCGTCCAGACCCTGGCGGGTCAGAACAGCTATGGCGGCTCTACCACGATCAACGGCGGCACGCTGGCGCTGGCTGGAAGCGGCAGGCTTTCCACCACGGGAAGAGTCGTCAGCAATGCGATCTTCGACATTTCCGCCATATCGGGCGTTAGCGTCAGCATCGGGTCACTGTCGGGCAATGGCTCGGTCAATCTGGGTACGAAAACCCTGACGCTGACCAGCGGAGCCGACACATTCAGCGGCACCATCCTTGGCAGCGGTGGGCTGACCATCAATGGCGGCACCCAGATCCTGGCAGGCAACAACACTTATAACGGCGGTACGTTGATCGCCGCAGGCACCCTGCAGATCGGTCGTGGACTGAATACGGGCGCGATTACCGGCAATGTCGCGAACAATGGTACCCTCACTTTCTCGCGCTCCGATACCTATGTGTTCT
>JAFIHO010000248.1 GCA_017849395.1 Hyphomicrobiales bacterium | reverse complement strand
GACGGGCCGCCCACCGCGGCGCAGTTGATCAGCTTGGCGGGCACGCCGACCGCCGTGCAATGCGCGGGCACCGATTTCAGCACCACACTGCCCGCGCCGACCCGGCTGTATTCGCCGATCTCGATGTTGCCCAGAATCTTCGCGCCCATCGAAAGCAGCACGCCGCGCCTGATCTTGGGATGCCGGTCGCCTGTCTCCTTGCCGGTGCCGCCCAACGTCACGCCGTGCAGCATGGAGACATCATCTTCGACAACAGCCGTCTCGCCGATCACCACGCCTGTGGCATGGTCGATCATGATGCCGCGTCCCAGGCGCGCCGCGGGATGGATGTCCACCGCGAACAATTCGGAAATCCGGCTTTGCAGGAACAGTGCCATCGCGGGACGGTTCTGCTGCCACAGCCAATGGGAGATGCGATAGCATTGCAGCGCATGGAAGCCCTTGTAATAGAGGAACGCTTCCACATAGGAATGGCAGGCCGGATCACGCTCATAAACCGCTGACAGATCGGCGCGCATCGCCGCCCCGATCTGGGGATCGGAGGCGATGGCTTCATCAAACACCTCGCGCGTGGCCAGGGGGCTTAGCCCCTCACCGCCAAGCTTGTTGGCCAGATGATAGCTGAGGGCCTGTTCCAGCCGATCATGCTGCAGAATGGTAGCATGGACGAAGCCCGCCAGCGCCGGTTCGCGCTCGGTCACGGCTTCGGCTTCGGCACGGAGCGCCGCCCAGATCGGGTCGCAGGTCGCAACTTTTTCACGCGGGGTGGGCATGACAATGTTCCTTTTGAGCGGTGCTTTTACCACGATTTTTTGTACAATTCCAAAACACCCGGATCGCACCCTTCCACCCAGGTGGCCATATCCCGAAGATTTGCAAGGAAGCCATGTCTCAAAGCGATAGCGAAATCACCGCATTCAACCTCCCTGCACCCCATGCGTTGGACCTGCTGCTAACCCGCCGATCGGGTTCGGCCAAGGCGATGCAGGAACCCGGCCCGGGCAAGAAGCAGATCGCGCAGATTCTGAAAGCCGGAGCGCGCGCACCGGATCATGGCAAGCTGTTCCCCTGGCGGTTCATCCTGTTCGAAGGCAAGGGCCGTGAGCGCGCGGGCGACATTCTGGCCGCCGCGGCTGAGGCCGAGGGCGAACGCGCCAGACAGGTCGAGGAAGAACGCGCTCGATTCCTGCGCGCCCCGCTGGTCATTGGCGTGATTTCCGCCGCGCGCGAACAGCACAAGGTTCCGGTGTGGGAGCAGGAATTATCGGCGGGTGCGGTCTGCCAGAACATCCTTATCGCCGCCACAGCGTTGGGCTTTGTCGGCCAATGGGTGACGGAGTGGTATGCCTATCATCCGGCGGTTAAGACGGGACTGGGGCTGATGGCGGGCGAACGTATCGCCGGGTTCATTTACATAGGCACCGCAAAAGACGAACTGGAAGAACGCCCCAGGCCCGACATGGAAAAAATCGTGAGCCGCTTCTGACGCGGCATGACAAGCGTTCAGGCGAGCAAAAAGCTCCAGGCCATGATGGCGACCGCAATGGCCGCGGTGGTGGTCGAGAAAGCCAAAGAATCCATGTGAAAACCTTCAAAAACCACTAGTTAGATGGTTATCGAATGGTTTCCAGCAAGGTGGCCAGTCATGCGCGATACGCGGGGCTGGTCAGGGTATTCCGATCAGCTTGTGTGTCTGCAAGGACAGCCGCCATTGCGGATTTGCCAGGCAGTAGGCTGTTGCAGCTTGGGTGTTGACCGCGCGTGCTTCATTGTCCATTGGCTGCAGAAAGAAATGGCGGAAATTCTGTCCTGCGAAACGCTCGGGCGGAGCGCCATCCTGCGGATAGACAAGCTTCAGTTCATCGCCGCGCAACAGCTTCTGTTCGGCATCCGCCTTGGGACTGACGCAGATCCAGTCCAGTCCCGGCGGCGGCAGCAAGGTGCCGTTGGTCTCAACGCCGATCTCGAAGCCCTTGTCATGCAGCGCCGCGATCAGCGCGCTGTCGATCTGCAACAGCGGCTCGCCGCCGGTGCAAACCACATAGGGGCGCCCGCGATGACCTGACGGCCATTTGTCGAGCACCGCGCGCGCCAGACTGGCGGCATCGGCGAATTTGCCGCCGCCCGGTCCATCGGTACCGATGAAATCAGTGTCGCAGAAGCGGCACGTCGCCTCTGCGCGATCCCTCTCAAGCCCATTCCACAGATTGCATCCGGCGAAGCGCAGAAACACCGCCGCCCGTCCCGCATGGGCGCCCTCGCCTTGCAAGGTGTAATAGATTTCCTTGACGGTATAGGTCATGTGGCTCGGTACTTTTCATACCCTGCCGCGCGCAATTCGCAGGCCGGACATTTGCCACAGCCATAGCCCCAATCATGCCGCACACTGCGGTCGCCTTCATAACAAGTAACGCTGTCCTCGACGATCATATCCACCAGCGCCGCGCCGCCCAGTTCCTCCGCCAATTTCCACGTCGCCGCCTTGTCGATCCGCATCAGCGGCGTATGCACCCGCACATCGCGCGCCAAGCCCAGCGACAGTGCCCGCGCTGTGGCCTGCACCGTTTCGTCCCTACAATCGGGATAGCCGGAAAAATCGGTCTCGCACATTCCACCAACCAGATCGGCGATGCCGCGCCGGTAGCCAAGTGCCGCAGCGGTGGTAAGGAACAGGATATTGCGCCCCGGCACGAAACTTGTCGGCAATCCGCTTTCGCCAATCTCAATCGTCATATCGTCGGTCAACGCGCTGCCGCCAATGGATTTCAGGACATCAAGCGGCAGAAGGTGATCGCTTCCCAGCCTTTCATTCCATTCGGCGCGCAGGGTTCGTAACTGCGCCAGGATGCGAGGCCGCGCCGCCAGTTCGGTGGCATGGCGCTGGCCATAATCGAAACCAACCGTCTCGACCCGCGCGAAACGCGACAGCGTCCAGGCCAGGCACACGGTGGAATCCTGGCCGCCGGAAAACAGCACAAGCGCGGAAGCAGTCATGGCCGGTGTGTAAGCACAGCGTGCCTGCAGGTGCAATTTATTTTGCCGCAACGCCCTCCCGAGGGCGATCAGCTGGCCAGCGCCTCGCGCTGCCCAACGCATTCCGGCGGCAAGCCCAGGGTCACGCGCGTTCCCACGCCCACTTCGCTTTCGATGGACAGGCTGCCGCCATGCAATTCGACCAGCGCCTTGG
>JAFIHO010000247.1 GCA_017849395.1 Hyphomicrobiales bacterium | reverse complement strand
TGCAGTGCCGTGCAAGAAAGCCTACTTCTGATTGACCGCGAACGCGCCCGGCCCGGCGCTGGCGAGATACAGGAAGAGGAAGCAGTATAGGATCGCAGCATCGCCGCCATTCAGCGCCGGATAAAAACCGCGCGGGAAATGACCGATGAAATAGGCGAATGCCATCTGGCCGGAACAGACGAAGGCGGCGTAGCGGCTGAAAAAGCCTGCCGTGATCAGCGCGCCGCCGATGACTTCGATGATACCGGCTGCCAGCATCAGCGGCGGCACCGAGCCATTGCCCATCGCCGCGGGGAAACCCACCAGCTTCATCAACCCATGTTCTAGGAAAATAAGACCCGAAACGATGCGGGTAACACCCAGAATCTGGGACGAATATTTGCTCAGGAATTCCATGCCAGTCCTCCCGATATGAGGAAGAACTATATCGCGGCCCCGGCTTTGGTCCTAGTGCCCGGCTTCCACCAGATATTTCTCCAGCCAGTGGATGGAATAGTCGCCATTGATGATGTCCGGCTCGCGCACCAGCTTCTGAAAGAGCGGGATGGTGGTCTCGATGCCGCCCACTACCAGCTCGTCCAGCGCACGGCGCAGGCGCAGCAGGCATTCGTTGCGGTTCTTCGCATGGACGATCAGCTTGCACGCCAGGCTGTCGTAATAGGGCGGGATGCGATAGCCGGTATAGATCGCGCTGTCGAAGCGCACACCCAGACCGCCGGGCGAATGGAACTGGGTGATGGTGCCCGGCGAGGGGCGGAAGGTGAAGGGGTTTTCCGCATTGATACGGCATTCGATGGCATGGCCTTCGAACACGATGTCATCCTGGGAGAAGCCCAGGCCTGCGCCCGCCGCGACTCGGATCTGTTCGCGCACGATATCGATGCCGGTGATCGCCTCGGTGACCGGATGTTCCACCTGCAGACGGGTGTTCATCTCGATGAAATAGAAGCGGCCATCCTCATAGAGGAATTCGATGGTGCCCGCGCCCAGATAACCCAGCTGGGTCAGCGCCCGGGTGACGATGCCGCCGATCTCATCGCGCTCGGCGGCATTCAGGGCCGGACTGCCTGCTTCTTCCCACACTTTCTGGTGGCGGCGCTGCAAGGAACAGTCGCGCTCGCCCAGATGGACGACCTTGCCGTGGCTGTCGGCGAGAATCTGCACCTCGATATGGCGCGGCTTCTCCAGATATTTTTCCATATAGACGGTGTCGTTGCCGAAGGCCGCCTTGGCTTCGGCGCGCGCGGTGGACAGCGCGAAGGACAGTTCGTCCGCGGTCTTGGCGACCTTCATGCCGCGACCGCCGCCGCCTGCCGTGGCCTTGATGAGGACCGGATAGCCGATTTCCTTCGCCAGCTTCGCGGCCTCTGCGTCGCTCACTTCGCCGTCGCTGCCCGGCACCGTGGGAATGCCCAGCGCCTTTACCGTCTGCTTGGCGGTGATCTTGTCGCCCATCATGCGGATATGTTCGGGCAGGGGGCCGATGAAGGTGAGGCCGTGTTCCTTCACGATGTCGGCGAATTTGGCATTCTCCGACAGGAAGCCGTAACCGGGATGGATCGCTTCCGCCCCCGTGATCTCGCACGCGGCGATGATCGCGGGCATGTTGAGATAGGACTGCCCCGCGGGCGCCGGGCCGATGCACACCGCTTCGTCGGCCAGGCGCACATGCATCGCGTCGGCATCGGCGGTGGAATGGACCGCCACGGTGGCGATGCCCATCTCCTTGCAGGCGCGGTTGATGCGAAGCGCGATTTCGCCGCGATTGGCGATGAGAATCTTCTCGAACATGTCAGACGATGATGAGCAAGGTCGTGCCGAACTCGACCGGCTGGCCGTCGGTGACACAAATCTCCTGAACCGTGCCGCCCCTCGGCGCGGCGATGGGGTTCATGGTCTTCATCGCTTCCACGATGAACAGCGTGTCGCCCTCGCGCACCGTCTGGCCGGCCTTGACGAAAGGCGGCTTGCCCGGTTCCGGCGCGAGATAGACGGTGCCGACCATGGGCGAGGGCACTGCGCCCGGATGTGGGCCGGAGGCGGGAGCCGCGGCAGCAGGTGCGGCGGCGGCTGGCGTGGAGGCAACCGGCGCAGCAGCGGCGACCGATGCAACGGCAGCGCGGCTGACACGGATGCGCGCGCCTTCCTTCTCGATCTCGATTTCGGTCAGGCCGGTCTCGTTCAGCAAATCCGACAATTCGCGGATCGCGTTGACGTCGATGCCGGGCTTGCCGCCGGAAGATTTCTTTTCGCCTTTGCCGCTCATTTTACTGCCTTCAGAATGTGTGCGACGGCGTCGACCGCGCGCAGATAACCCTGCGCACCCAGCCCCATCACGATTCCCGTCGCGCCTTTGCTGACATAGGAATGGTTGCGATAGGGTTCGCGCCGGTGGATGTTGGAGAGGTGGACTTCGATCACCGGAATTTTCAGGATTTGAATTGAATCCAGGATGGCAATGGAGGTGTGGCCATAGCCCGCCGGATTGATGATGACCGCGCTGGCCCCGGTGCGGGCTTCCTGCAGGAAATCGACCAGCTCGCCTTCCCGGTTGCTCTGGCGGAACACGATGGAAAGCCCGTGGGTCTTGGCCTGGTCGGCGCACATCTGCTCGATTTGCGCCAGGGTGGTATAGCCATAGACTTCCGGTTCCCGCGTCCCCAACAGATTGAGATTCGGGCCGTTGAGGATATATATCGGTAAGGTATTGGACTTTTTGTCTTTCTTGGCCATTCGGGGTTCCGGAACGGATATGAGCCATGCCTTATAATCTTAGCCGGAGGGGAACGGAAACCCCTATGATGACAGCGATATGACCCTGGAAGTGACCCTGAACGGCGAAGCCCGGACCCTGTCCGGCCCCACCAATGTGCGCCAGTTGCTGATCTCGCTGGGGTTGGACCCTGCCAAGATCGCGGTGGAGCGCAACCTGGCCATCGTGCCGCGTTCCGCTTACGACGCTACGCCTCTGGCGCCGGGCGACCGGCTGGAGATCGTGCACTTCATCGGCGGCGGCAACGCGCCTGTCGAGGTGCCGCGTGAAGACAAGCCCTTCATCGTGGCGGGACGGACGTTTCGGTCGCGCCTCATCATCGGCACGGGTAAGTACAAATCCTATGAGGAGAATGCGCGCGCCCTGGAGGCCTCGGGCGCGGAGATCGTGACCGTCGCGGTGCGCCGGGTGAATTTGTCCGATCCCAGTCAGCCCCGGCTGGTGGATTTCATCGATCCGAAAAAGGTCGTTTTCCTGCCCAACACGGCCGGTTGCTACACGGGCGAGGAGGCGGTGCGCACGCGAAGGCTTGCGCGCGAGGCGGGCGGCTGGACCCTGGTCAAGCTGGAAGTGCTGGGCGAGAAGAAGCTGCTCTATCCCGACATGCTGGAGACGTTGCGCGCCACGGAGATGCTGACGAAAGACGGCTTCCAGGTGATGGTCTATTGCAGCGACGATCCTCTGATGGCCAAGCGGCTGGAAGATGCCGGCGCGGTGGCGATCATGCCGCTGGCTTCGCCGATCGGCTCGGGCATGGGCATCCAGTCCACCGTGAATATCCGCATGATCATCGAGGACGCCAAGGTGCCGGTGATCGTGGAT
>JAFIHO010000246.1 GCA_017849395.1 Hyphomicrobiales bacterium | reverse complement strand
GGTTGCGGCGCGGCGGGCCAGCCTGCGACCTGCGGTGACTGCGCCTGTGCACCCGCGAAGGCGGACGCCGCCGCGATCCAGGCCAGTGTCATGCGCCGGGAAATTTCCGCGGTCATACTTCGCCCTTCCGCATGCGGTCGGCCAGCTTGTCCATGCTGCGCCAGGCCAGCGCCATGATGGTGAGGGTTGGATTTTTGTGCGCGTTGGAGGTGAACACACTGCCGTCCGCGATAACCAGATTGTCGATGTCCCAGGTACGGCCGAACCCGTCGGTAACCGAGTCCTTCGGGTCCGCACCCATGCGGGTGGTGCCGACCTCATGGATGATCCAGCCGCCTACCGCGATGGCCTGTTCGGGAGTCACGTTCGGCGTCAACACCTTGCCGCCCAGCCGTTCGATGATCGAGCGCGCCGTCTTGATGCCATGCGCGATCTGGCGGTGTTCGTGGTCGGACCATTTCCAGTGGAAGCGCAGCACAGGCAAGCCATACTTGTCCTTCACGTCCGGATCGAGTTCGCAATAGGAATTGGCGTTCGGGATCATCTCACCGCGCACGGTGAGCGAGATCTGCGCGCCATAATAGCGACGCGCGTCTTCCTTCAGGCTTTCGCCATAGCCGTCCATCGCATCGGCCATCGGAACACCCGCGCCCGGCATGCCGAAGCGGCCGCCGATCTCGTAATGATAGGCGCGGGGGAAATCGAGCTTGCCCGCCGCCTGTTCCTTGTAGAGCCAGAAGGGGATGTAGAGATGCGCCACATCCTTGCCGTCTTCATTGTAGCGCGGACGGCCTTCCAGGGCCGGGATATGGCCGCTCACATTGGTGCCGGTCGTGTCCATCAGGTAGCGGCCGACCAGTCCGCTGGAATTGGCCAGGCCTTGCGGCGATTGGGCGGTGTGGGAGTTCAGCAGGATGCGCGCGCTTTCGCAGGCGCTGGCGGCAAGCACCACGGCGCGCGCCTTGACGAAATACGCCGCGCCATCCTTGCCGATATATTCCACGCCTCGCGCCCGGCCGCGCGCGTCCGTCAAAACCCGCGAGACCATCGCATTGGTGACGATCCGCAACTTCCCCGTGCCCATCGCCATCGGCAGGAGCGAAGTCGTCGTCTGGAACGCCGCGCCGATACCGCAGCCTCTCCCACAGGACGTGGCATTGAAACAGGCCTGGCGCGGCGCATGGGGATCATCGATGGGCCGCGTCAGCACCGCATAGCGCGACGGCACGCAGGGAATGCCGAGGTCCGCCGCCGCCGCCTGCATCATCAGTTCGGGGATACGCGGCTTTGATGGCGGCTGCAGCACACCGGGTGAGGAATCGGGATGGTTTTCGAGTCCGCTGTTCGCGCCCGACACGCCGAGCAGTTTTTCGGTGCGGTCATAATAAGGCGCGAGATCGTCATAGGTTAGTGGCCAGTCCCATCCCAGGCCGTCACGCGTCTTCGGCTTGAAGTCGTAGGGCCCGAAGCGCGGCACATGGCGGCCCCAATGATTGGTGCGCCCGCCCAACATGCGCGAGCGCCACCAGCGGAAGGTCGAACCGGGGGCGTTGGTGTAAGGCTCGCCCGGCACCTCCCAGCCGCCATTCACAGTGGCGTCGTAATAGCCAAAATGCTTGTCTGGCGTGGAGGCGGCGCGCAGCGGCGCCTGGTGGGGCCACTGGAACATGGCGCTTTCGGTCTGGGGGTCGTAATCGCGTCCTGCTTCCAGCACCAGCACCTTGATGCCCGCGCGGGTCAGTACATAGGCCGCCATACCGCCACCCGCGCCCGAGCCGACCACTACGACGTCGGGTTCGAACGTCGCGGTTCGGTGTGGCGGGGTTTTGCGTTCGGGCATCGGCGATCCGGCGTAGCATCCTGAAGCTATGGCAGGATGGGGAGCCGATCCAGAGCGCCGCCCGACGGTTGTCCTTCACTCCCCCTAATGGTGCGTTGCGGCAGGCGCGAATGTCCGGCAGGCCGGGGCAAGAACGAATTTGCGCCCCGTACCGCGCTGCACAATGATGTGCCGTGAGATTTCCCCCGGGAGAAGTCAAATACTGGACCGCGAGACGACTGCGCCAGTACTGCGGATCGAACTGTTCGTGCGCGATCTGGACAGGTCGCGGGATTTCTACGTCGATGCGCTTGGATTTGCCGTGGCGCGCAGCACACCCGGCTCCTATGCCGCGCTGATGCGGGATGGGGCGACCATCGGGCTGAACCTGGCGGCGAATCTGCCGGCCGAACACCCCATCTTCATCAAGCCGGGCGAGCGGCCGGGGCGCGGGGTGGAGATTGTCATCGCCGTGCAGGACCCCGATGCCGTGTTCGCACGGGCAAACGCTTCGCGCTGGCCCGTCGAATCGCCGCTGACCCTGCGGTCCTGGGGGCTGAAGGACTTCCGCATGATCGACCCGGACGGCTACTATGTAAGAGTGACCGGCCTTTCGCCCGGATGATCAGGCAGGCTTGGCTTCCGGCACCGCGGCGGCATCGGCATAGCGCCGGGCCAGCACGGCACATGCCATCAACTGGATCTGGTGGAACAGCATCAGCGGAATGATCACCGCGCCCACCGTGGCGGCGGGAAACAGCACGCCCGCCATCGGGACGCCGGACGCCAGGCTTTTCTTGGAGCCGCAGAATACCATCACGATTTCCTCCGGCAGCGCAAAGCCCAGCGCTCGCGCGCCATAGCGGGTGACTGTCAGAACGATGGCTAGTATGACCGCCGAGATGGCCAGGGTGACGACAAGGTCATATGCCGACAATTGATGCCAGATACCCTGTACAACAGCCGCGCTGAAGGCCGTGTAGACGACCAGCAGGATCGAGCCGCGATCCACCATGGTGGTGATCAGTTTGTGCCTGGTGAAGAACGCGCCGGTCCATGGCCGTGACAGATGACCCAGGAAGAAAGGCAGCAGCAATTGCAGAATAATGGTTTGCACAACCTCCATGGACAGGCCGTTGCCCGCCGCACCCAGGAAGATGTTCACCAGAACAGGTGTGATGAACACACCCAGCAGGTTTGAAAGGGTGGCGCTGCAGATCGCGGCGGCCACATCGCCGCCCGCCACCGCCGTGAAGGCGATTGAGGACTGTACCGTGGAGGGCAGCAGGCAGAGGAATAGCAGGCCCACGATCAGCGGCTGGGGCAGGAAGCCTGCGGCCAGCGTGGACGTGACCAGGCCCAATGCCGGAAACATCACATAGGTACAGGCCAGTACCGCCAGATGCAGCCGCCAGTTGCCGCTGCCCCTCACGATGGATTCCCGCGACAGTTTTGCGCCATGCACGAAGAACAGAATGCAGATGGCGGCGTCCTGCAGCACATCGAATATCCGCGCCGCCTCGCCCCGGCAGGGCAGGAAACTGGCCAGCACCACGGTGCTGATCAGCGCCATGATATAGGGATCGCGGATGGGCAGATATTTGAGCATCAGGGAATGAGAACCAGTGAGCCGACGGTGCGGCGGTTTTCCATGTCCTCATGCGCCTTGATCGCATCCTTCAGGCCGTAGGTCATGTGCTTGCCGGTCTCGAACACGCCCTGGAGAATGGCGGCCAGAACTTCTCGGGCGCGCAACTGATATTCACCGACATCTTCATTGTAGGTGCCGCCGCTGAACTTGGTCAGGTAGAGGCCGCGATGCTGAAGTTCGATGGGGTCCAGCGGCTTGACCAGTCCGGATGCCTGGCCGAACGAGACCATCGTTCCGTACTTCTTGATCGCAGGGAAGGAGCGGAGGAACACGTCCACGCCCACGCCGTCGAACACGACATCCACGCCGCGCCCGCCGGTGATTTCCAGCGTGCGCTCGGCGAAATCTTCCTTCGCATTGACGATCACATGGGCGCAGCCATTGGCCTTGCAGCGTTCCACCTTGCTTTCGGCGCTGACCGTGCCGATCACCGTGGCGCCCAGCGCCTTGGCCCAGCGCGACAGGATCGAGCCGACGCCGCCCGCCGCCGCGTGCAGCAGGATGATGTCACCCTCCTTCACCCGGTAGCACTGCCGGATCATGCCATGCACGGTGATGGCGCGGTACATCAGGGCGGCGGCGTCGATGTCCGCAACGCCCTTCGGGATTGGGAAGGCGCGGTCGGCGGGAAACAGCCGCACTTCGGCATAGGCGCCGATGGTGAGCGAGGCGGTGGCATATCCGACCCGGTCGCCCGGCTTGAACTGGGACACGCCCAGGCCGACATCCTCCACTACGCCGACCGCTTCCAGGCCTGGCGTGAAAGGGATGGGCAGCTTGGCCATGGAGTGTGCCGGTGCGGTGCCGCGGCGATAGTGAATGTCGGCGAAGTTCACGCCGATAGCGGTCTGGCGGATGCGGATCTCCGCCGGGCCGGGTTTGCCGGGATCCTTGTCGACCAGCTTCATGACTTCCGGCCCGCCCAGTTCGTCTACCACTATCGTCTTGCTCATCTCACGCTCCTTGAAGTTCGATTTTGCGCGCCGTCAGGATGGGCGCGCCGTCCAGAAGTTTTTCAAATGACAGACGCACCGTATCGCCGGCGCGCGGTGCGTCTTCATTGTCCGGTCCGGTGATATGGGCCTGGAGGCGGGGACCATCCGCCAGTTCGACCAGCCCAATGCCATACGGCATCAACGGATCGAAGTCTTTCAGAAAGCTGCGACGGTAGATCACACGCGCGCGCAACATGCCTTGCGGTCTCACGCCGCGCCATTCCACCCCGCCGCCCGTGACAAAGGGACTGACGGGACTTGTCGGCCAGAAAGGACGACCGGTGGCGAGGCAGAAGGGCACAAGCAATTCGCCGCGCTCGGCGCCATCGCGATAGAGCTTGTTGAGGGCATTGGTGGTCATGCGCGCTCCAGCACAAGCGCGTCGCCGCCGATGGTGGCCCACAGGCCGATCCGCGCATCGGGTACCTGGCGGCCGGTGGCTTCGCCGCGCAGTTGTTGCACCAGCTCGCGAACCTGCCCCCAGCCGTTCACCTGAGCGTGGGAGAGTTGGCCCCCATTGGTGTTGGTGGGCATGTCGCCGCCAAGATCGAGGCGGCCATTCTGAATCCAGTCAAGCCCCTCACCCGCCGCGCAGAAACCGAAATCCTCCAGCGTGTAGAGCGCCAGCGGCGAGAAGGAATCATAGACGCCCAGCACATCCACCGTGTCGGGCGTGATGCCCGCCATCGCATAAGCAGGCTGGTTGCGGGCTTCCGTCTGTGTCAGGCGCCTGTCGGATTGTTGTGCCATGCCCAGTCCACGCGGCGCGAAGATGAAGGTGTCGCGTCCCGCCTGTACGCCCTGCGCTCCGGTGATCCAGACAGGCTTGCGCGCGGCGGCGGCCTGTTCGTGGCCCGCCACGATCACGCACACCGCGCCATCGCCCACCAACGAACAGTCATAGAGCCGGATTGGATCGATGATGGCGCGCGCGTTGCGATAGTCTTCCAGCGTCAGCGGATCGCGGGCCACCGCATCGGGCGTGCGTTGCGCGTGGCGGCGGAAAGTGAGGGGGATTTCGGCCAGCAATTCGCGATCCGCATTGTAGCGGTCGCAATACAACGCCAGTGCCATAGCCGCGCCAGCCACGGGAGACGACATGCCGATTTCCGCTTCCTCGCCATGCGGGCCGCCATTCTCGCGATACATCTCGAAGAAGAAGGGATTATTCTTCTCGCCGATGCGGCCGATGTCGGAATTCTTCATCGCCAGGATGCAGGCGACACGCGTAGCGAGGCCTGTCGCCACCGCCATCGCCGCCTGGGTCAGGATGGTTGCGGTGAATCGGCCATGCGGCCAGGTCTGGGTGCACCAGCGCGGGGCCAGGCCGAAGGTCTGGGCGATGGTGTCGTAGTCTGCGCCGCGCGGCGAGCCGATCTGCACCGCCAGGCCGTCGATGGCTTCCTTTTCAAGGTGAGCATCAGCCAGCGCGCCGGTCAGCGCTGCACCAGCCATTTCCAGCACGGATGCATCGGGCCGCCGTTCGAAACTGGACGCACCCACGCCGATGATCGCCGCCTTGCCGGACAGGCTCATGTCAGCAGCCCAGCTCGCGGCGCGCTTCTTCCGCGAGCCTGTATTTGGCGACCTTGCCACTGGCGAGGCGCGGCAACTGGCCGGTATCGCGGAACAGGATATGGTGCGGCACCTTGAAGGAGGCGGCGCGCTCCTTCACATAGGCGCGCAGCGAGTCTTCCGACTGCGGCGTGACGCAATCGACAAAGGCCACGATCAGTTCCCCGCGCGATCCGCTGGGAACGCCGACCACATGGGCGTCGCGCACATCGGGATGGCTGGACAGAAGCTGTTCCACCTCCACTGGCGACACATTGATGCCGTTGCTCTTGATGACATCCTTCATACGCGACTGGAACACGAAGCGCCCATTCTCAAACCGGCCCAGGTCGCCCGTATTGAAAAAGCCGTCATCCCGCAACGCCTTGGCGGTTTCCGTGGGATTGTTGAGATAGCCCGGCGTGGTATGGCCGCGCACCAGCACCAGCCCGATCTGGCCCTGAGCCACCGGCTCGAAGCTGGCGGGATCGACGATCAGCATCTGCTGTCCCGGCAGCGACGCACCGTCACTGGCGAGTTTCAGGTCCAGCGGATCGTCGGGAAAACCAACCGCCGCATTGCCATAGGTCTCAGTCAGGCCATAGGCGGGCACGGCGCGGGTGATACCCATCTCGACAAGCGTAAGACGCTTATATTCCGCGCCCAGCCCGGCATTGCCCTTGGTCAGGGAACCCACCTTGGCACGGGAAAAATCCGGATGGTCGATGATGGTGCGCGCCATATTGCCCGCGCCGTAATAAACGGTCGCTTCGCGGCGGTGGATGGTGTCGAGGGCAAGCCCCGGATCGAAGGAACCTTGCAATATCAGCGCCGCTCCTGCGGTCAGCGCGGCGGGCAGCGCGTTGGTCGCGCCCAGTGCATAGAAGAGCGGGGTGCCCAGCCAAACGCGGTCGTCGTTGTTGATCTCGCGACGCTGACCCAGGTCGAAGCCATTCTCCACCACGCCGCGATGGTTCAACAGCACCCCCTTCGGCTCGGCGGTGCTGCCCGAGGTGTAGAGCACATAGGCCGGTGTATCCGCCACCACGGCGGCGCGGGCGGCATCTAGCGCGGCGGGCGCGCTACTTTCGCCTTCGCGCAGAAAGTCACTCCAGGACATGGTGCCGGAGGGCGCGGTCCCTCGCATCACGATGGTGCGCAGCTC
>JAFIHO010000245.1 GCA_017849395.1 Hyphomicrobiales bacterium | reverse complement strand
GCGGTGGCCATCAGGCGGCCTTCCTTTCGGCAAGCTGTTCCACCGCATCCGCCAGACGCGCGGCGGCATGGGGCGTCGCGAGGCTATGGGCGGCGGCGGCCTTGTGCGCCAGCGCAGCGGGGCCGCTGAAGATTTCGACCAGCATCGCGGCCAGCGCATCCGGCGTCAGGTCGGACTGGCGCACCCGCCAGCCCGCGCCCGCATTGGCCAGGATGTCGGCATTGGGCGTCTGGTTGTCGTCCAGTGCACCGGGCAGCGGCACCAGGATGGCTGGACGGCCGATGGCCATCAATTCAGCGACAGTACCCGCGCCGGAGCGCGCGATCACCAGATGGGATTCGGCCATGCGGTGCGGCAGGTCGGAGAAGAAGGGCGCGAGCTGGGCGTTGATCTCGGCGTTGTCGTAGATTTCCCGCACCTTGTCGACATCCTCGGCACGGCATTGCTGCACGATGCGCAGGCGCACCTTCAGGTCGCGCGGCAGGCGGGTGATGGCGGCGGGCACGATCTCCGACAGCGCGCGCGCGCCCTGGCTGCCGCCGAACACCAGAAGGTTGAGCGGGCCACCGAACATCGGCGCGTCATAGGGGGCGCCCCACAGCGCCTCGACCTCGGGACGCAGCGGATTGCCCGTCAGCACGATCTTGGATTTGTCTTTCGGTGCGAAGCGCGCAATCGGAAAAGCGGCGGCGACGAGCTTCACCTTGTCCATCACCAGCCGGTTGGCGCGGCCGACCACGGCATTCTGCTCAATGATGCCCGTATTGAGGTGCGCGAAATTGGCCGCCAGCATCACGGGCACGCTGGGATAGCCGCCAAAGCCGATCACCGCATCGGGGCGGATGCGCTTGAGTTTGCGCAGCGCCAGGAAAGCCCCCGCCAGAATCTTGAACGGCGCGGCGATGGTGTTGAAGGGCGAGGACGGCACCGTCTCGATGCGCGCGCCGGGGAAATGGGTGGCATAGTTGGCGAAGCGTGTGTCCGTCATCACCACGATGGTGCGGCCGCGCTTCACCAGTTCGCCCGCAAGCGCCTGGGCGGGGAACAGATGTCCGCCGGTACCGCCCGCCGATAGCACGATGGTGCTCATGCCGGTACTCATGCCCTGGCCCATCCGACAAAGGTTTCGGTGCGGATGGCCAGCTTGGGCCGCTGGCGTGTCACGGCCAGCGCAAGCCCCATGGTGAGCGCCACGCCGAACAGCGAGGAACCGCCATAGGAAATGAAGGGCAAGGTCATGCCCTTGGCGGGCAGCAGCGACACCGCGACACCCATGTTGATGAAGGACTGCACGGCGGTGACCATCGCCAGACCAGCGCCAGCCAGTTGCATGAAAGGACTGGGCGCGGTGGCGGAGCGCACCAGCAGGCGCACCGTCAGCACGCAGAACAGCAGCGCGATGAGAGCGCAGAGCAGAAGGCCGAACTCCTCCCCCGCGACGGCAAAGATGAAATCGCTGTGTGCGTCGGGGATACGGTACTTTACCGTGCCCGCGCCGGGACCGACGCCCGCCAGCCCGCCATGCGCGAACGCCTTCAGCGCAAGGCCGGTCTGGTAGCCGATGCCTTCCTCGCTGAAGAACTGGTTCACGCGGCGATTCACATGCGGAAAGATTTCATAGGCCATGACCGCCAATGCCGACACCGCGCCCGCCAGCATCGCCACCCAGCGGAAGGACAGGCCCCAGAAGAACAGCATCGCGCCCCACAGCGACAGAAGCAGGCCGGTCTGGCCGACATCGGGCTGGCGCAGCAGGATCAGCAGCGCGGGGGCCAGAAGCAGGAAGGTCACCAGCGGCTTGGGCATCTTCATCGGCTGGCGGTCGGCCAGTACGGCGGCGCACAGGATGGCGAAGCTGGGTTTCAGAAACTCAGAGGGCTGGAGATTGAAGGCGCCGAAATCCAGTTCGCGGCGCGCGCCATAGACATCCGCGCCGATGAACAGCACCAGGAAACTGCCGATCAGCGCGGACGCGAAGGTGATGGCCGCCAAAATCTTGATCTGCCGGAGATCCAGCAGCGACGCGCCGCCCATGATGGCCAGCGCCATGCCGGCGAACATCAATTGCCGCGCGGCGTAATGGAAATCGCCCGAGCCGGAACGGCCGGTGACGGCGGGGCTGGCGGCGAAGGCCAGCATCAGCCCGATGCCCAGCAGCATCAGCACGCAGAGCAGCGCGACACGGTCCACCGTGAACCACCAGTTGGCGAAGCCGCTGCGATCGGCGCGGTTCATCATGACGCCGCCCTCATGCTGAGCGGCAGCCGCGCCACCAATTGCCGGAACGCATCGCCGCGCTGCTCGAAATCCTTGAACTGGTCATAGGAGGCGCAGGCGGGGGAGAGCAGCACCACCGGCGCGGGCGCGGAAGAGGCTTGCGCCTCATGCGTGGCATGTTCCAGCGCCACATCCAGCGTGTTCGACATCTCATACATCGCCTTGCCGTCCAGGGTGCGGGCGAATTGATGCGCCGCCTCGCCGATCAGATAGGCCTTGCGCACGCGCGGGAAGAAGGCGGCGAGGCTTTCGATGCCGCCCTCCTTGGGCTTGCCGCCCGCGATCCAGAAAATGTCGGGATAGACCGCCAGCGCGCGCGCCGTGGCGTCGGCATTGGTGGCCTTGGAATCGTTGATGAACTGCACCTTGCCAAGCGCGCCCACCAGTTCCATGCGATGCGCCAGGCCGGGGAAACTGGCGATGGCGGCGGCGATGGCGCGCGGGTCCCGGACATAGGGCTTCACCGCGGCATAGGCGAGCGCCGCGTTCTGCCAGTTGTGCGCGCCGGGCCGGCGTGGGGCATCCTTCATTTCCATCACCGGCACGGCGCGGGGACCTTCGGCGTCGTACAGCACGCCATCCACCACGAATACGCCCCGGCCCAGCACCTTGCCGACCGATACGGGCCACGCCGCCGCGCCGCCGGACGCGGCGAGGCTGGTGAAGATGGAGGATGTATACGTGTCGTCCACGCCGATGATGACCTGGCCGTCCCTGGCGGTCTGGCGCATCAGCCGCGCCTTGATGGCGGCGTAATTGTCCATCGTGCCGTGACGGTCGATATGGTCGGGGGTGAGGTTGGACAGCACGCCGATGTCGGGCATGAGGCCGGGCGCGAGATCGATCTGGAAGCTGGACATCTCCAGCACATAGATCGTCCGGGGGCCGGGCGTGCCCAGTTCCAGCACCGACTTGCCGATATTGCCGCCGACCTGGGCGTCGAAGCCGCACGCGTTCAGCACATGGCCGATCAGCGCCGTGGTGGTGGATTTGCCGTTGGTGCCGGTGATGGCGATCAGCGGGGCGCGGCCGGGCTTTTCGGGATCGGGACGGATTTCGCGCGCGAACAGATCGACATCGCCGATCACCGGCACTTTCGCGGCGCGCGCATGTTCCACGACTTCATGCGGCTTGGGATGAGTCAGCGGCACGCCGGGCGACAGGATGAGGGCCTCGATCTCCTCCCACCACCATTCGCGCCAGGGCTTGATCTCCGCACCGGCCTGGCTGCCCAGATCGCGCGCGGCGCTGTTGTCGTCCCAGGCGATGACGGTCGCGCCGCCCGACTTCAGCGCATGGACCGCGCCCAAGCCGGTGCGCGCCAGTCCGAAGACGGCGACGCAACGTCCTTCAAAGGCGCGGGCGGCGATCATGCTACCTCAGTTTCAACGTGGCGAGGCCGAGCAGCGCCAGCACCACCGCCACGATCCAGAAGCGGATGACGATGGTTGGCTCTGTCCAGCCCAGTTGTTCGAAATGATGATGGATGGGGGCCATGCGGAACACGCGCTTTCCGGTCAGCTTGAAGGAGATCACCTGTACGATCACCGACACGGTTTCCAGCACGAACAGCCCGCCGACGACGGCCAGAACGATCTCATGCTTGGCGACCACCGCCACAGCACCCAGCGCGCCGCCCAGCGGGAGCGAGCCGGTATCGCCCATGAAGATCGCGGCGGGCGGCGCGTTGTACCAGAGAAAGCCCAGACCGGCTCCGACCAGCGCGGCAAGGAACACGGCCAGTTCGCCGGAGCCCGCGACATAGGGAAGTTGCAGATAGGCGGCGAATTTCTCGTTGCCGACCAGATAGACGATCAGGGTGAAGGTGGCGGCGGCGATCATCACCGGCACGATGGCAAGGCCGTCGAGGCCGTCAGTGAAGTTCACGGCATTGGCCGCGCCCGCGATGACGATGCCGCCGACGACGACGAAGAAAATGCCCAGCGGCAGCAGCACGGTCTTGAGGAAGGGAATGGCAAGCATACCGGAGAGATCCGGCGCTTCGATCTGCATCACCAGCCAGGTCGCCAGCATGGCGACGCCGAACTCAATGGCCAGACGCGTTCTGCCGGACAGGCCGTCGGATGTGCGCTTGGTGACCTTGTAATAGTCGTCCATGAAGCCGAGCAGCCCGAACGCCGCCGTCACCATCAGCACGATCCAGACATAGCGGTTGGACAGGCTGGCCCACAAAAGCGTCGAGCCGAGCCAGGGAATGAGGATCAGCAGGCCGCCCATGGTCGGGGTGCCCGCTTTCTCGATGATATGGCGCTGGGGACCTTCCTTGCGGATGGGCTGGCCCTTGCCCTGTTTCACCTTCAGCCAGCGGATCAGGAGGGGATTGATCCAGAAGGCGATGATCAGCGCCGTCACCACCGCGCCGCCGGCCCGCACCGTGAGGTAGCCGAACAGGCGGAAGAAGGCGAGGTCTTCCATATGGGTGAGAAGCGACAGGTAATAGAGCATCAGGCCACCCGTGCTTTCAGGGCATCGACGATCACCGCCATGCGGCTGCCGAAGGAGCCTTTGATCAATACCGTATCGCCCGGTTGCAGCGCCGCCAGCAGAAGCGGCGCGAGCGCGGCGGAATTCTCCGCATAGCCGCCGCGCCGCGTGGCGGGCAGTGCGTCCCAAAGCGCCTTCATCTGCGGGCCCGACGCGAACACCAGATCGACCCGCGCATTCTCGATGGGCTTGGCGAGACCTGCATGATGGGCGATGCCGCCCTCGCCCATCTCCAGAATGTCGCCCAGGACCGCGATGCGGCGGCCCCGCTTGGCGCCCAGCAGCGCCAGCGCCGCCACCATGGAGGCGGGATTGGCATTGTAGCTTTCGTCGATCACATGGATGTCGCCGGCATCGAAGCGCGCGCCGCGGCCCTTGAGCGCCGTGAAATTCTTCAAAGCTGCCGCCGCGTTCAGGACATCGCCGTCCATCAGCGCCACCGCCGCCAGCGCGGCAACGGCATTCTGGGCGATGTGCAGGCCGGGCGCGCCGATCACGCAATCCACCGCCTGACCGAGAATGTCGGCCTTGATGCGCATGGCTTCGCTTTTGTCCAAGCCGGGTGCGTCGGGCGCCCAGCCCAGCAGCCTCGCCTCGCCTTCCGCGCCGAAGCGCACCAGGCGGCCGACATGCGCCTGTGCGGCGCGGGCCGCCAGGCGCTCGGCATAGGGGCTGTCATTGGGAATAAGGGCCGCGCCGCCGGGGATCAGACCTTCGAAAATTTCCGACTTGGCATCGGCGATGGCTTCGCAACTGCCGAAGAATTCCAGATGGGCGGGAGCAATGGTGGTGATGAGCGCCACATGCGGGCGCACGAGGGACACGAGATTCTGGATTTCCCCGAAATGATTCATGCCGATTTCGAAAATGCCGAAGGCGGCGTCGCGCGGCAGACCGGCCAGCGACAGCGGAACGCCCCAGTGATTATTGTAGGAAGCGGCGGACGCATGGGTCTTGCCCAGCGCATCGCAGCACAGACGCAGCATTTCCTTGGTGGTGGTCTTGCCTGCGCTGCCGGTCACGCCGAGGATTTTCGCATTGCTGCGGACGCGGGCGGCGCGGGCCATGTCTTCCAAACCGCGCTGGGTATGGCCAACGGTCAGCAGCGGGCCCTTCACGCCTTTGGGCGCCTGGGACACAAGCGCGGCAGCGGCGCCCGCATCCAGCGCCGCCTTCACGAAATCATGGCCGTCGCGATGCTCTCCTTTCAGCGCCACGAACAGATCGCCCGGCTTGATGGTGCGGGTGTCGATCGACAGGCCGTTCGCTTCGAACGGGATGCTGGCCTCACCCAAGGTGGCGGCTTCGATCTCGCTGGAGGTCCACAGGCTCATGCCGCGCGGCCTCCCAGGGCGATGGCGGCTTTCACGGCTTCGGCGCGGTCGGAAAAGGGACGCACTTCGCCCTGAATATACTGTCCCGTCTCATGGCCCTTGCCAGCCAGCACCAGCACATCGCCCGGCGCGAGCGCGGCAATGCCTGCGCGGATCGCTTCGGCGCGGTCGCCAATCTCGCGCGCAGAAGGCGCTGCAGCGAGGATCTCCTTGCGGATGGTGGCAGCATCTTCGGTGCGGGGATTGTCGTCCGTGACGATCACATCGTCGGCCAGCTTCGCCGCTACGGCGCCCATCAGGGGACGCTTGCCCTTGTCGCGGTCGCCGCCGCAGCCGAACACGACATGCAGCCTGTTGGCGGTGTGCGGGCGCAACGCCTGCAGCACCTTTTCCAGCGAATCCGGCGTGTGGGCGTAATCGACATAGATGGGCGCACCGGACGCGGCGAATGCGACCTTCTCCATGCGGCCCGGCGCGCCTTTCAGGCTGGAGAGCGCGGCGAACACAAGCGCGGCGTCCTCACCCAGCCCGATGGCGAGCGCCGCCGCGACCAGTGCGTTCGACGCCTGGAACGCGCCAGCCAGCGGGAGCAGCACATTATAGGGTTGTCCCGCATGGGTGACAGTCAGCGCCTGCGCATCACCCCGGCTTTCGCGTGATACCAGCCTGATGGTCTCACCCGTCTCGCCGACCGTCATCAGGTGAAGGCCGCGCGCCTTTGCGGCCTGCACGAAGCGGTCCGCGTGATCGGCATCGGTGTTGACCACCGCAACGCCGCCATCCTTCACCACTTCGGTGAAAAGGCGCAGCTTGGCGGCGAGATAATCCTCGAACGTCGCATGGTAATCCATGTGATCGCGGGTGATGTTGGTGAAGCCGCAGGCCGACACCGTGACGCCATCCAGCCGGTACTGGTCGAGGCCATGGCTGGACGCTTCGATGGCGAGACGATCCACGCCTTCCTTTTTCAGCTTCGCCAGCAGTTCGGCGATCTCCACCGGATCGGGCGTGGTGTGCGACAGCGCGGTTTCACCCGAAGGCGAGACCACGCCCACCGTTCCCAGACTGGCGGCGGGTTTGCCCAGCGCGGTCCAGATTTCGCGCAGGAACGCGACGATGGAGGACTTGCCTTTGGTGCCGGTGATGGCGGCGACGATGGCAGGCTGCGCGCCATAGAAGGCGGCCGCGAAACGCGCCAGTCCCAGACGCGGATTGGAATCCTGGATGAAACGCACGCCCAGTACGGCGGCTTCGGGTGCGATTTCGGCCCGGCCCAGAATGGCAGTCGCACCACGCTCCACGGCATCTTTCAGAAAACGCGCGCCATCCGTCCTGCTGCCGGAAAGGGCCGCGAACAGATAGCCTGGCTTCACCTTGCGGCTGTCGCTTGTGAGGCCGGTAAAGTCCTTCAACATGGCGGGATTTGGCCTGTCACCCACCATCCCATGAGATTGTGGTGCCATTATGAACTTCCATCGGCCAGCTTGACGGGCGGCGCGTCGTTGGGAACGCCCAGCAACGGCGCGATGCGTGCGATGACTTTTCCGGCCATTGGCGCCGCGGTATGGCCCGCCAGCGCAAAGCCGCCGGTTTCCTTGATGCCATGTGGCTGGTCCAGCATGACGAACACGATGTAGCGCGGTTCATGGGCCGGAAACACGGCGCAGAAGGAGGTGCGCAGGGCGTGCGGGATGTAACGGCCATTTGGACCGGGTACCTGGGCCGAGCCGGTCTTGCCGCCTACCTCATAGCCGGGCGCTTCGGCATTGCGTCCGGTGCCGTTGGTCACGACATAGCGCAGCAATTCGCGCATCTGCCGGCTGGTCTCTGGCCGGACCACCTGCTCGCCGCGCCGGTCGACGCCGTCCTGCCGCACGAAGGTCGGGGTGATGCGGCGTCCGCCATTGACGATGCTGGCGGCGGCGGTGACGAAGCTGAGCGGGCTGACCGAAATACCCTGTCCGAAACCGACCGTTGCGGTTTCGATGGCGCCCCAGTTGGACGGATAAAGCGGGCGCGCCGTTTCCGGCAATTCGCTGCTCATCGGCGCAAGCAGACCCAGGCGGGTCAGGAAGGCGCGCTGCCGCGTCCCGCCCGCGCGCAGTGCGATCTGGGCCGTGCCGATATTGGAGGACTCCGCGAGTATGTCGCGCACCGGCAGGGTTTCGGGCATGCGTTCGGCTTCGTGGATCGTGTGTTTGCCGATCTTGAAGCCCTGACCGATCTTGAACACCTCATCCATGCGGATGGTGTGTTCGTCGAAGCCCTGGGCGAAGGTGAATATCTTGAAGATCGAGCCCAGTTCATACCTGTCCTGGGCCACGATATTGCGGGTGGAATCGCCGGGCAGCAGCTTGCGGGCGTTGGGGTCGAAGTCCGGCAGCGAGACAAGGCCCAGCACCTCGCCGCTGTTGACATCCATCACGATGCCGCCACCGGCCCGGGCGGAGAATTTGCGGCGCGCCTCCTCGACTTCGTGCGCGAGGATGTATTGTACCCGCATGTCGATGGAGGTGACGACCTTGCCGCTGCCGCCCCTGCTGGCGGCGGCGCGGTGAACACGATCCTGCAGGCCCATTTCCAGACCGGACACGCCGTTATTGTCGGGATCGGTGACACCGATCAGCTGTGCAGCGCCCCGCCCGTCGGGATAATAGCGCTTCACGCTGGGTTCGAATTCCAGTCCCGGCAGGCCCAGCGCCATCACCGCCGCTTCCTGGTCGGGGGTGATGCGGCGGGCGACCAGCACATAGGGTTTGCGGCTGTGCTGCTTGGCGATCAGGCCCTTGAGCAGGCGTTTTTGGTCCGCGCCGGTCGCCGCAGCCAGCGCGCGCGCGCCTTCGGCGAAATCGAACGGCGCATCGGCGCGGGCATAAAGGTCCTTTACCGGCAGGTCGCGCGCCAGCAATTCGCCGTTGCGGTCCGTCAGGTCGGCGCGCGGCTCAACGGTCTGGGCGAGGATCGAACCCTGGTTCGCGCTGCCGAACAGGGTGACATCGACAAGGCGGATTCCGACCAGCGCAAAGGCGACGACACAAAGGCCCGCCCCGATGATGATGCGCCGCTGGAATACGCTATCGTTCATCGCCTCACATTCCGGAATCGGGGTCGTAGGGCGGCGCGGACGCGGTCACGATGGCGTTGGCGTTACGCAACGGCGTCTTGTTCAGCGCCTCTTCCGCGGCGCCGCGGCGCGGCAGCAGATCGAAGGACGACAGTTGCGCCGAGGCCGTGTTGCTCATGCCCAGCCGCGCTTCGGCCAGTTGCTGCACCCGGGACGGGGAAGCGACATGCTGCCATTCGGTTTCCAGCACGGAGATATGGGAGCGCTCGTCCGCGATCTGGCGGGTGACGCTGGCGAGTTCCTTGCGCGCGACGCGCGTCTGTTCGGACACATGATACAGGCCCAGGATGGTGAAGCCCATCACCGCAACGCAGAAGAGATTGAGAACACGGATCATGCCGTCCTCCTATGCCGCCAGTTTCAGGCCCGCGCGCAGTTTCGCGGACCGGGCCCGGGGATTGTGCGCAACCTCGTCCGCGCCGGGCGTGCGCGGACGGTTGGTCAGAAGCTGGAAGGCGGCGCGCGGCGCACGCGCTTCGGGCGCATGACGCGAGGCGCGCGGCGCGGCGGTGGAATGGCCG
>JAFIHO010000022.1 GCA_017849395.1 Hyphomicrobiales bacterium | reverse complement strand
GGAAATGGGGTGTGGCGCAATGAGCGGGCTGGACCTTGCGGCGCTGACCGGCTGGCTGGAGGCGAAACTCCCCGGCCGGTCTGGCCTGTCGCTGGAACAGATCAGCGGTGGCCAGTCGAACCCGACATGGTTCGTTACCTTCGGCGACCGCCGAATGGTGCTGCGGAAAAAGCCCGCAGGACCAATCCTGCCCGGCGCACACGCGATCGAGCGCGAATATCGTGTGTTGCGGGCGCTGGCGGGCACGAATGTGCCGGTGCCGCCCGTCCTTTGGCTTGAGGAGGACGTCAGCATCCTTGGCACGCCGTTCTATGTGATGGAGCGGCTGGAGGGGCGAGTCTTTTCGGATTGTGCTCTGCCGGGTCTGTCGCCCACGGATCGGCGCGAGATGTATCTGGATATGGCGCGCACGCTGGCGCGGCTGCATGCCGTTCGCCCCGAGGCGGCGGGCTTGGGTGATTATGGCCGCCCGGGCAATTACTTTGAGCGCCAGATCGCGCGCTGGTCGAAACAATATCATGACTCGACCGGCCCGCGTGTTCCGGCACTCGACCGGCTGGTCGAGTGGCTGCCAGCCAATATGCCGCCTGACGATGGCGCGGTCTCAATTGCCCATGGCGATTTCCGGCTGGGCAACATGATGTTCCATCCGACCGAGCCGCGTGTCATCGCAGTCTTGGATTGGGAGCTTTCGACCCTCGGTCATCCGCTGGCCGATCTGGGCTTTTGCGTGATGCCCTGGCACACCGCCCCGGATGAATACGGCGGCATCAGGAGCACGGACTGGCGCGCCACGGGCATTCCCTCGCGTGAGGAATTCGTGGCGGAATACATGGCCCACGCCCTGCCCACCGCACCGTTATTGCCGTTCCACATGGCCTTTGCACTGTTCCGTTTCGCGGTGATCTTCGTTGGAATCGCAGACCGCGCCCACGCGGGCAATGCCAACGCCGCTGACGCCGCGAAGCTCGAACCTTTGGCAGGCCGGTTTGCCGCCCGCGCGCTGGAGGTGATCGAGCGCGACACCAACTCTCAAGGAGAAATACGTCCATGAAGATCCTTGTCCCGGTCAAGCGCGTGATTGACTACAACGTGAAGGTTCGTGTGAAGGCGGACGGTAGCGGGGTTGATCTTGCCAATGTGAATGGGCGTGGCATGTCAATGCCACCTGAAAGGAGGGGGCGATGCGGAAGGAAGACTATCTAGCTCCGCGAGCGGCCAATTTTCGGCCCCTTAGTCCGTTGGACTTTTTGGAGCGCGCCGTGTTGGTTCACCCGAACCGCAAGGCAATGGTTTGGCGGGTGTTGTCACGTTGTTTCTGCGTTAACGGATTGCCGGTAAGGGCCCGGGCATGTCTGAAGCCGCGCCCCGCTACAAAAACCACCGCTTTCCGGCCGAGATCATTGCTCACGCCGTTTGGCGCTATTACCGGTTCCCGTTGAGCCTGCGCCATGTCGAGGAAATGTTGCTGGAGCGTGGGATTACTGTTTCCTACGAGACGATCCGCCGATGGGGGCGAAAGCATGGCCCCGACTATGCCCGCCACATCTGCCGGAAGCCGCCATCGAAAGATGACATCTGGTATCTTGATGAGGTCGCGGTGAGCATCAATGGCAAGCCGTGCTGGCTCTGGCGGGCCGTCGATCAGAATGGCTATGTCCTCGATGAGATTGTCCAGACCCGCCGTAACACCAAGGCTGCCAAGAGGTTGCTGACCCGACTGCTGAAGAAGCAGGGCATGGCACCAAAGCGCATGATCACGGATAAGCTGCGCTCCTACGGTGCCGCGAAACGCCAGGTCATGCCGCATGTCGAACACCGCTCGCACAAAGGCTTGAACAACCGGGCGGAGAATTCTCATCTTCCGTTCAGAAAGCGCGAACGAGTGCGACAGGGCTTCCGGTCGATTGGCGCATTACAGCACTTCGTATCCGTCTTCTCCGCCGTCCGCAATCTCTTCGTTCCATCCGGTACAAAACGCTCCGCTTCCCAAATCCGAAAGCATCGCCTTCAAGCCATCGCCGAATGGAACGCCGTGAGCCGTCAGCTTGCCTGAACAGCCGGCGCCAACGGGCCCATGCGCCCTCCTTCAAACAACGTGACAACACCGTTGAACGAGGCATCCCGTAGACCGGTTGAGTTGTCGGCCGAAGCATCCCGCACCCATGAAAAGGTGCTCACGATCATCTGAAATCGTTGCTCACGATCCTGCGAAATCTCTGCTCACGATGCGGTGAAATCCGTGCTCACGATGCGGTGAAATACGCAAAGTACCGGAGAATTGTTTGAAAACAGCCACTGTCCGGGCCGGCTCGGCATTTTTATGGGCTCGGCATTACATGCCGATTCGAATAATCTGCTCCACGGACGGTCTCCTTTGCTTTGAGGATCTTTAACGACCTCATTCTGGCACATCGATGCCGTCGGGGGCCGTCCACTCCAACATGGGTCACCATGATTCGGAGGTCATGGATGACGGGTGTATCGATTGAGGCGACGCTTGAGCTTTGGGCGTCTTCACTGCGGGATATCAAGGGGCGGATGCGGCCGCTGTTCCGCCAAGAGCGGATGGCGATTTCGGCAGAGCGTTTCGTGGATGGGCTGCTTGGCGAGGAGCGCCGCAAGACCGGCTGGATGCGCGCTGAGGCGGCCGGGGATCCTGGCCCCTGGAGACAACAGGCCATTCTGGGTCGTGGCCGCTGGGACGCCGATGCGCTGCGCGACATTGCGCGCGACTACGCGCTCGAGACGCTAGCCGATCCCGACGCGGTTCTGGTGATCGATGAGACCGGCTTTCTCAAGCAGGGCAAGGCATCGTGCGGCGTGGCGCGGCAATATACGGGGTCGGCGGGCAAGATCACCAATTGCCAGATCGGTGTTTTCGCTGCTTATGTCTCGCGCCATGGTCATGCCTTCGTCGACCGAGCGCTCTATCTGCCCAAAGCCTGGACGGATGCTTCGGCCCGGCTGGCCAAGGCGCATGTGCCTGACGGCATCGGTTTTGCGACCAAGCCAGCGATCGCGCGTGCCATGATCGAACGGGCCATCGGCGCAGACGTGCCGTTTTCCTGGGTGGCGGCCGACAGCGTCTATGGCGTCGGAGATATCGAGACAGCCTTGCGGCGCGCCGGAAAGGGCTATGTGCTCGGGGTGAATGCCAATCATCCCTTCCGCTCATGGGCAAAGCCGCACGCCATTGCTGGCACCGCGAGGGACATCGCCGAGAGCTTGCCGGAAGCCGCCTGGCGACGTCTGTCTGCTGGTGATGGAACCAAGGGCGAGCGGCTTCACGACTGGGTCTATCTCGACCTGGCTGATCTCGATGCCGGAGACTATGACGAAGCCTTCACCGGCATCTGGACGCGCGGATTGCTGATCCGCCGCAACATCGCCGACGGCGATCTTGCCTTCTTCTCCACATGGTGCCCGCAGGACACTTCCATCGAAACGCTGGTCAAGGTCGAAG
>JAFIHO010000244.1 GCA_017849395.1 Hyphomicrobiales bacterium | reverse complement strand
TGGAACAACATCAAGCCGCAGGTGGACGAGATCGAATTCCCCGACGGCAAGCGCATCATCATGCTGTCGGAAGGCCGCCTGGTGAACCTTGGCAACGCCATGGGCCATCCCAGCTTCGTGATGAGCGCGTCCTTCACGAACCAGACGCTGGCGCAGATCGAACTGTTCTGCAATCCGGGCAAATATGAGAAGAAGGTCTACACCCTGCCCAAGCATCTGGACGAGAAGGTTGCCCGCCTGCATCTGGGCAAGATCGGCGCGAAGCTGACCGAGCTGAACACCAAGCAGTCCGACTATATCAATGTCCCCAAGGCGGGGCCGTTCAAGCCGGATACCTATCGGTACTGATTGCGACCTTCCGACAAAATCAAAAGGCCCGGATAACCTCCGGGCCTTTTTCTTTGCGTAGAACCGGGTTGCCGGGAGCATTGCCGTGACCGGAATTTTTAGCCGCCGATCCGGCTCGTATCTTCCCAATATCTTGTTTCTCATGCGCCATTTGGGTGTTCATAAATTATTAACCACTATCTCTATGCGGACTCGCTCCTGCCCATTATGTTGTTGATTCAACTGTGATTCGTCCGAAAGGCGATTGGTTAACAGGGGCAGGCAAAATGCGTCCCAGATCGGGACACCGCACCGGGTCAGGTGTGATGGGGGGAACTCTGGCGGGGCTGGCGATGCTGGTCCCCCTGCCCGCGCTTGCCGCCGCGGCGGACTATGCCGCCATCCAGAGCAGCAGGCTGATCGTGTTGTCGGGCGTGGCGGCGGGCGCCGTGGCGCTGGCCGCAGCCGCTGGACTGTGGGCGCTGGCCGAACAACGCGCCGCGCGCCGCCTGCGGCGGGCGCTGAAGGCGGGTACCGCGCGCACCCGTGCCCAGGTCGGCGAGCGCGAGGCGCTGCTGGACGCCAGCCGCGAGGCGCTGGTGGTGTGGGGACGAGAAGGCGACGGACCGCAATCCTATGGCGGTGGTGACGAGCAGTTGCAGTCCTGCCTCAAGGGACCGGACGCACTGGTTCTGTCCACGGCGCTGGACAAGCTGGCCGAACAGGGCGCGGGCTTCCTGCTGCCCGTGCAGGACAGCCATGGCCGCAAGCTGATGGCGCGCGGCCGCGCCGTGGGCGGCATGGCGGCCGTGTGGCTGGAGGAACCGCCTGCGGTGGCGGACGCGGCCGATTTCCGCGCCATCCTGGATGCGCTGCCGATACCGGTTTGGTTGCGCGACAGGACGCTGTCCCTGGTGTGGGGCAATCAGGCCTTCCTGAAGAATACCGGCGCGGGCGATCTGGATGCGGCGCGCCAAAGCCAGGCGGCGCTGGACAAGACCGAGCGCGATCTGGCCGCCAGCGCGCGCAGCCAGAATGCGATGCTGGAGGCCAAGCGCTATTCGCTGATCCATGGCAACCGGCGCGCGCTGGCCTTCACCGAAATTCCCATGGCCGACATCGGCGTGATCGGCACCGCGCTGGATGTGACCGATGTGGCGGCGGCGGAAGCGCGCCTGCAGCAGCATGTCGACGCCCATGCCGATGTGCTGGACAAGCTGGCGACGGCGGTGGCGATCTTCGGCAAGGATCAGAAGCTGAGTTTCTACAACCGCGCATTCGCGCGGGTATGGGACCTGCCGGAAAGCTGGCTGGACACGCATCCGTCGGACGGCGAATTCCTCGACCGGCTGCGCGAGGCGCGCAAGCTGCCGGAACAGCGCGACTATCAGGCCTGGAAGCGCCAGCGTCTGGCGCTATATGCCGAGGCGCGCGACCGCGCCACCGAGGAGCTTTGGCACATCCCCGGCGGACAGACCATGCGCGTGGTCACCCAGCCGCATCCGCTGGGCGGATTGTCCTTCCTGTACGAGGACGTGACCGAGCGGCTGGCGCTGGAGTCGAACTACAACACCCTCATCAAGGTGCAGTCCGCCACGCTGGACACGCTGGTCGAGGCGGTCGCGGTGTTCGGGCCGGACGGCAAGCTGAAGCTGCACAACGCCGCCTTCGCGCGCATCTGGGATCTGAAGGAAAGCGAACTGGCGGGTGAGCCGCATGTTCGCGCCATCGCCAATCTGTGCACCCAGCGTTTCGGCGACAGCGAGCCGTGGGACCGGCTCATCATGGCCATCGTGTCGGGGGCCAGCCAGAAACGCGAGTTGGGCGAAGTGGAGCGCAGCGACCGCTCGATCCTTTCGCTGGGCCTGTCGCCGCTGCCCGATGGCGCGACGCTTGCGACCTTTGCCGATGTGACGGATCGTTTCCGTATCGAGACCGCGCTGCGCGACCGCAATGACGCGCTGGAGGCGGCGGACCGGCTGAAATCCGATTTCATCAAGCATGTGTCCTATGAATTGCGCACGCCGCTCAACTCCATCCTGGGCTTTTCGGAGCATCTGGCGAGCGAGGTGCCCGGCGCGCTCAATCCCCGGCAGAAGGAATATATCGAGGCCATCGTCGAGGGCGGCGCGACGCTCAAGAGCCTGGTCAACGACATTCTCGATCTGGCGCTGGTGGAATCCGGCGCGCTGCGGCTGGAACTGGAGACCATCGACCTGAACGAACTGGTGAGCGACATCGCCTCCCATGCCCAGGAATGGGCCAGCAAGGTCGGCTTGAGCCTCGAGATCGAATGTCCGCCGCATGAGGGCCGCTTCCTGGCCGATGCACGGCGGCTGCGGCAGATCATCTTCAACCTCTTGTCCAACGCGTTCAAATACACACCGCGCGGCGGCACCATCCGGCTCATCGCCCATATCATTGGCGAGGATGTGCAGATCGCCGTGGCCGACAACGGCCCGGGCCTTGCGCCGGAAGTGAAAGCCAGCGCCTTCGAGCGCTTCTCCGCCAAGAACCGCGCCGGTCAGCGCGCGGGCGCGGGGCTGGGACTGGCGCTGGTCAACCGCTTCCTGGAACTCCATGACGGCTGGGTGGAGATCGAGAGCGGCAACGGCACATTGGTGCGCTGCCACCTGCCGCGGCGTATCCATGAAGAGGGGCCGCCGCCGGAGATCAGCGGGGATAGGAAGACCGCTTATCTTTGAACACTGGGGGCGGTAGATGCGAGCATTCTGGATCACCCTCCTGATCGTTTTACTCGCACTCGCAGGGGCGGGCTGGTGGACGTATCGCAATACGTTTCCCAAGCCCTCAGAGGAGAGCGTGCAACTCAACGCGGGAAAACGGGACGCACTGATCCGTCTAAGAGAGGAAAAGAAGTTCGAGCCATATGATTACCCGCCGCTAAGTTATATGGGCATTGCGACACCTGAAGATGGCGTCGTTGCCCGGTCAGCTGTGAACGACGTCATAGAATCAATCCTCTCGCGGGAGGACGGACCTATCGTTGCTGCGATGGTATCGAAATGGATCGGACGCGGCATGAACCGTGTAGATGTGCTCGAGACGGAAGATCGAGAGCGAACAGCGGACTATATGATTGAGATTTGGTACCTGCTTGGATTCCATGGCCCAACCGGGCGGTTTGCGCACGGGACCGCATTTCATCGGCCCGACGGGTATGGCGAACCTTTGCCTCCCGGGTGGAAATCGCCTACAGAGCCGCGCCTGATCGGCCGACCGTAACTGCGAGACGAAGTGATTGCCTCACCCGCAGACTACGCGCACGCGGGACTGCGGCTAATGCTGGCTTTTCGGCAGCCGCAGCACGATGCCGTCCAGCGCGGACGTCATGCGGATCTGACAGGACAGGCGGCTATTCGGTTTCTGTTCCGGCGCGAAATCCAGCATCGTCTCTTCCATGTCGTCCTTCGGCGGCAGGGCTGGCAGCCACTGCGGATCGACAAAGACCTGACAGGTGGCGCAGGCGCAGGCGCCGCCACAATCGGCGTCGATGCCGGGCACCAGATGCTTCACCGCGCCTTCCATCAGCGACCAGCCTTCCGGCACGTCGATGACATGTTCCTTGCCGTTATGTTCGATATAGACAACCTTGGGCATTGCTTCCTCGATTACTCTTGATCCTCATTGGCCACGTTCCGTGAGCCGCCAAAGTCAATAGCTCCCTGCCCTCCGCTTTGCTTCGGGCGTTCGTCGCTTTCGCAGGTCCACTGGACCTGCTCACGCGCTACGCGCGCTGCTCCTCACCCATCTGCTTCATCGGCACCGACAGGTCGGCCAGCCGTTCGGCGGCGACCGCGATGCCTTCGGCGATCATCTTCTTGCCCATCAGATATTCCGGCGCGGCATTGACCGACTCCACCGCCGCCAGCTTGCCGTCGCGCAGATGGAACACCGCGAATTTGCGGTTGGCCGGATCGCCGCGCAGCACCAGCGTATCGGTGGGACGCGCCAGGCCCGCGATCTGGAGTTTCAAATCATACTGGTCCGACCAGAACCACGGCACTTCGCTGTAGATCTTGGGCTTGCCCACCATCGCCAGCGCCGCGTGCTTGGCCTGGTCGATGGCGTTCTGCACGCATTCCAGCCGCAACTCCACGCCCTCGCGGCCGGTATGCCGGGTGCAGTCGCCCGCCGCGAAGATCGCCGGATCGGCGGTCATCGCATTGCGGTCCACGATGATGCCGTCGCCGCAGGGAAGGCCCGCCGCGCGCGCCAGATCGTCATTGGCGATCACGCCGATCCCGACCAGAACGATGTCGGCGGGATAGACCTCGCCGCCCGCGCGAACCCGCTCCACCTTGCCGCCGCCTTCGAAACCTTCAACGCCGGTCTTGAGTTTCAGCTTCACGCCCGCCTTCTGATGCTCGGCGGCGTAGAAGGCCGACAGTTGCGGCGACACCGCGCGCGCCATCAGCCGGTCCATCGCCTCGAACACCGTCACGTCCAGGCCGCGCTTGGCGGCAACCGCCGCGACCTCAAGCCCGATATAGCCGCCGCCGACGACAGCCAGGCGTTTGCCGGGCTGGAACACCTGTTGCAGGCCGTCTACGTCCGCGATGGTTTTCAGGTAATGCACGCCCGGCAGGTCCGCACCGGGACAGGTCAGCCGCCGAACCCGCGCGCCGGTGGCGAGAAGCAGCTTGTCATAGGGAAGCTTGCGGCCATCGGTGAGTTCGACGGTACGTTCGGCGCGATGAATGGCGGCGGCGCTGGTGTTGAGCAGCAGGTCGCAACCGGTTTCCTGGTAATAGGCATCAGCCTTGAGAAACAGGCGTGCGCGTTCGAACGCGCCCAGCAGATAGGCCTTGGACAGGGGCGGACGCTGATAGGGCGGATAGGCCTCGTCGCCGATCATGGTGATGGGGCCTGTAAATCCTTCGGCCCGCAGGCTCTGGACTGCCTGGGCGCCCGCCTGACCGGCGCCGATGATGACGATTCTTTCGGACATTTCTCGATAGGCTGCAATTGCGGGGTGGCGGTATCACGGGCGCAAATCTTTGTCATCCGTGAATATTTGTTGCTAGAACAAGGCGGATGGCGGCGGATCAAGAGACATTCCGGGGCAGCATTGCCCTGCCCGACCTGGCGGCGACGGATGCGCTGGGCGCGGCTATAGCGGCCGGGCTGACGACAGGCGACGCGGTGGCGCTGTGGGGTGACCTGGGCGCCGGCAAAACCACCCTGGCACGGGCCGTGCTGCGCGGACTGGGCGTGGAAGAAGACGTGCCAAGCCCGACCTTCACGCTGGTTCAGACTTACGACACGCCGCGCCTGACGGTGAGCCATTTCGACCTTTACCGGCTGAGGAACGCGCGAGAGCTGGACGAGATCGGTTTCGAAGCGGCGCTGGAAGACGGCGCGGTTCTGGTGGAATGGCCGGAGCGCGCGCCTGAGGCGCTGCCCGCCGATGCACTGCATGTGCGGCTGACCAACAGCGACAAGGGGCGTGTGGCTCGGCTGACCGGACCGGCGCGCTGGAAGAATTTGGAGCAGGTGCATGTCTGAGTCCACATCCCAACGCGACGCGATGCGGCGCGATTTCATCGCGGCGCAGGGCTGGGGTGATGCTGTTGTGACGCCGCTGCCGGGCGATGCATCGACCCGTACCTATGCGCGCCTTTCGCTGAAGGACCGCAAGGCGATGCTGATGGATCAGCCCCAGGCGGCCGAAGCGCCGGTTGCGCCGGAAGGCGCGAGCGCGGAGGAACGCCGCGCGCTGGGCTATAACGCGCTGGCGCGGCTTGCGGGGGCGGATTGCGCGCGCTTCGTGGCGGCGTCGCAATATCTGCGCGGACGGGGTCTCGCCGCGCCGGAGGTTTTTGCGGGCGATACCGCGAAGGGCTTTCTGATCATCGAGGATCTGGGCGATGCGCTGTTCGCCGATGTGCTGGCGGATGGCGGCGATGAGAAGAAATTGTACGGCCATGCCGCCGAAGTTCTGGCGCATCTTCACGCAGAAGAGGCCCCTGCCCGGCTGGCCGCCGACAAGCCGCTTTTCGCCTATGATGAAGCCGCGATGCTGGCCGAAACCGATCTGCTGACGGAATGGTTCCTGCCGCTGGCGCTGGGCCGTCCCGCGCATCTGGAAGAACTGGCGGAACATCGCCGCCTGTGGGCCGATGCGCTGTCGCGGGTGCCGGGGCGGCGTCATGCCTTTGTGCATCGCGACTATCACGCGCAGAATTTGTTGTGGCTGCCGCAACGTGACGGCGTGGCGCGGGTGGGGCTGATCGATTTCCAGGATGCGGTGGCCGGATCGCGCGCCTATGACCTGATCTCGCTGACCGAGGATGCGCGGCGGGATGTCTCGCCGCCCCTGGCGGAATGGACCGCGGCACATTACCTGGCGGCGATGCGCGCGCAGGGCATTGCCGTGGATGAAGCCATGTTCCGCGCCGAGATGGCAGTGATGGCGGCCCAGCGCAACGCCAAGATCGTCGGCATCTTCGCCCGCCTCTACAAGCGCGACGGCAAGGCGCGTTACCTGGCGCTGCTGCCGCGGGTCTGGGCCTATCTGGAGCGCGACCTGGCGCATCCCGCACTGGCCCGCCTGGCGGCATGGTATGATCGCGTGATTCCGCGCGAGAAACGCGCGCTGACCCTGGAAAAGGAAATAACGTGACCCTTCCCACCCGCGCGATGATCATGGCGGCGGGCCTTGGCACGCGCATGCGGCCGCTGACCAATGACCGGCCCAAGCCGATGGTGATGGTGCGGGGCCGCACCCTGATCGATCACACCATCGACCGGCTGGTGGCGGCGGGCGTGAAGCTGGTGGTGGTCAATCTGCACTATCGCGCCGACATGCTGCGCGCGCATCTGGACAAGCGCACCGACATCGAAGTGCGCTACTCCGATGAAACAGAGGAATTGCTGGGCACCGGCGGCGGGGTGGTGAAGACGCTGGCGCATTTCGAGGACGAGCCCTTCTTCGTGCTGAATTCGGATTCGGTATGGGTGGAAGGTTATACGCCCGCGTTGGAAGCGATGAAGCGGCAGTGGAACGAAGACGAGATGGACGGCCTGCTTCTGCTGGCGGCCATGACCAAGGCGATGGGTTATGAGGGCCATGGCGATTTCCGGATGGACGCGCTGGGCCATCTGTCGCGCGTGCCGGAACGTGAGACCTCGGCCTATGCCTATACCGGGGTGCAGATTGCCCATCCGCGCCTGTTTGCCGATGCACCGACGGGCGCCTTCTCGACCAATGTGATGTGGAACCGCGCCATCGCCAGGAAGCGTCTCTATGGCATCCAGCTTGACGGGGTGTGGATTCATGTCGGCACGCCGGAGGCGCGCGACGAAGCCGAGCGGTATCTGGCCGCGCTCGCACCCGCGTGAAGACGCGATCACATATTTTCACCATAGCAGCGAGCGCGCCGTTCGCGGAAACGCTTGCACAAGGATTGGTTTCGCGGCTGGGCGACGCGCCGCTGGCGTTTGCCTCGACCGTCATCTACCTGCCCACACGGCGCGCGGCGCGCGGCTTCGGCGATGCGTTCGCGCGCGTGCTGGGCGGAGCGGCGCTGCTGCCGCAATTTCGTGCACTAGGCGATTCCGATGAGGACGATCTTCTGTTCGATGCCGCCAGCGAAGGCATCGAACTTCCCCCCGCCATCGCGCCGCTGCGGCGGCAATTGCTGCTGGCGAAGCTGGTGCGGCAGTGGGATGCCTCGGCGCGCGACGGAAGTCTGAGCTTCGCCCAGGCGGCGGCGCTGGCCGATAGTCTTGCCGCCATGATCGACGAGGCGGAAACGCAGGGTGTCGATCTGGGCCGGTTGAATGACCTGGCGCCCGCCGAACTGGCGCTGCATTGGGAAAGCGTCACCGGATTTCTGTCGGTGCTCAAGGACCAGTGGCCGCTGCTGCTCGCGGCGGAGGGACGCATCGATCCGGGTGCGCGGCGTTCGGCGGCAATCCGCATGTTGGCGCGTCGGCTGGAGACTTCGCCGCCGGACGGCATGGTGATCGCGGCGGGTTCGACCGGCTCTGTCCCCGCCACCGCCGAATTGCTGGGCGTGATCGCCCGGCTGCCGAAGGGCGCGGTGGTGCTGCCCGGCCTGGACCGCGCGCTGGATGAAACAAGCTGGTCGTCGCTCGATCCCGGCCATCCGCAATTCGGCATGAAGCAGTTGCTGGATCGCATTGAAGTCGCGCGCGAGGATGTGACCGACTGGCATGACGCGCCGCTTCTGGCGGACCGGGAAACACTGTTGCGCGAGAGCCTGCGGCCGGCGCCAACCACCGATGCGTGGCGCGCCATCGCCGATCATGGCGCGGGCGCGATTGCGGCGGGGCTGGACGGCATGGTGCTGGCCGAAGCGGCCACACCCGCCGAGGAAGCATTGTCCATCGCGCTGGCGCTGCGCCACGCGCTGGACACGCCGAAACGCACTGCCGCGCTGGTGACGCCCGACCGTAACCTGGCGCGGCGGGTGGCGGCGGAGATGCGGCGCTGGAATATCGCCATCGACGATTCCGCGGGCCGCCCCCTCGCCCATGCCAGCGCGGGCGCGTTCCTGTGTCTGCTGGCGGAAGCGGCAGAGGCGCGCTTCGCGCCGGTGCCGCTGCTGGCGCTGCTGAAGCATCCGTTTTCAACATTGGGGGAAAGCGGTCCGGTGTTCCGCGCACGGGCGCGCGAACTGGATCGTCTCTGTCTGCGCGGACCGCGCCCGGATGCCGGGCTTGCCGGGATCGCGCAGGCTATCCGGCGGACCGCAGCCGATCCTTATAACGCGAAGCTGGCGGAATCGCTGACGGCACTGGGACGATGGTGGGACCGCGTCGCGTCCATCCTGACGCCGCTGGAAGAATTGTTCGCGCAACGGACCGTCGCGCTTTCGGACATTCTGACGGCACATCTCGCCGCCGCCGAGACGCTGGCCTGTGGTGAGGATGGCGAATGCGTGTTGTGGCGCAATCACGATGGCGAAGCGGCGGCGATGCTGGCCGCGTCTTTCGAGGAAGCGGCGGAAGATTTGCCGCCCATCGAGCCCGGCTCCTATCCGTCGCTGTTCCGCCATGCCGCGATGAAGATGCCGGTGCGCGCGACATATGGACGGCATCCCCGGCTGGCGATCCTTGGCCCTCTGGAAGCGCGGTTGCAGCGTTTCGATCTGACCATCCTGGGCGGGTTGAACGAAGGCTCTTGGCCCCGCGGCGCAAGCGCCGATCCCTGGTTCTCGCGGCCCATGCGCGCCACGCTGGGCCTGGAACAGCCGGAGCGGGCCATCGGCCTGTCGGCGCATGATTTCGCCATGCTGGCTGCGGGGCCCGATGTGCTGCTGACCCGCGCGCTGAAGGCCGAGGGCGCACCGACCATCGCCTCACGCTGGCTGCAGCGGATGCTGCAGTTGACGAACGGTCTTGGGCTGAAAATTTCTGGCAGCGATTACACAAGGATCGCCGCGCGCATGATGGAGCCGGCTGCCACACAACGCATCGCAAGGCCCGCACCCACACCGCCGCTGGAGAGCCGCCCGCGCCGCCTGTCGGTCACCGAGATCGAAACCTGGCTGCGCGATCCCTACGCGATCTACGCGAAGCATGTGCTCAGGCTGAAGCCGCTGGATGCGCTCGATCAGGATATCGGGCCGCTGGAGCGCGGCACGGCGCTCCACAAGGCGCTGGAGGATTTCGTGCGGGAGTATCCGGGCCCGCTGCCGGATGACGCGTTGCAGACGCTGATGCGCATTGCCGACCGGGTATTCGCGGATATCGGTGTGCCCCGTGCGGCGCTGTCTTTATGGCGGCCACGGTTTTTGGGCGCGGCACGCTGGTTCGTCGAATATGAGCGCGCGCGGCGCGCAACTGTCGCGGTTTCGCATCTGGAAGTGAAGGGCAAACACCTGTTCGCCGCGCCCGGCGGCGTATTCGAACTGCGGGGCGTGGCCGATCGGATCGACCTGCTTACCGGCAGTGGGGCGGCGATCATCGACTACAAGACCGGCACGCCGCCCACCCGCAAGCAGGTGGAGCAATTGCTGTCGCCGCAACTGCCGCTGGAAGCGGCGATCCTGGCGGAAGGCGGATTTGAAGGCATCGGAAAGCACATCGCCGAAGAGCTGATCTATCTGCGCCTGTCTGGCGGCGCTAACCCTGGTGAGGAACGCCGCTTCGAGGATGCCGCGCTGGCCGAGAAGGCGGTTGCGCAACTGCTGCGCCGCATCGCCTGGTTCGATGAGGAAGCAACGCCCTACCGCTCGCGGGTGCGGCCCTGGCGCGCCGATGTGGCGGGCGATTACGATCATCTGGCGCGGGTGCGTGAATGGTCGCCTTCCGGCTGGAGCGAGGAGGAGGCATGAGCGATCCATCGCAGCGCGCTTCCGATCCCGCGACCTCGGCCTGGGTGGCGGCCAACGCGGGCGCGGGCAAGACTTATACATTGGCGAACCGTGTGGCGCGGTTGCTGCTGGCGGGCGCCAGGCCCGAACGCATTCTGTGTCTCACCTTCACCAAGGCCGCGGCGGCGGAGATGCAGGGGCGTCTGTTCAAGCAGTTGGGCGGCTGGTCGATGCTGCCGGATGCGGAGCTGCGGGATGCCATCACCGGCATCGGCGCGGCGGTGGACGATTTGCGCAGGGCGCGGCGGCTGTTTGCCCAGGCGCTGGAAACGCCGGGCGGGCTGAAGGTTCTGACCATTCATGCCTTCTGCCAGATCCTGCTGTCGCGCTTTCCGCTGGAGGCGGGCGTCCCGCCTGCGTTCGAAGTGCTGGATGACCAGACGGCGCGCGCGCTGATCGCGGAGGCGCGCAATCATGTGCTGGAACGCGCAGGTAGCGGTGAAACGCAGTTGGCCGATGCCGTGGCGCATCTGGTGAACGAAACCAGCGAGGCGCAACTGACCAAGGTGCTCGACGCCGCCCTGAGCCAGGACCGGCGCAAGCTGGACCGCTTCTTCGAGGAATTGGGCGAAACGCCGGTGGCGGCGCGGACACGCGCCGCGCATGGCAGCGGGAATGGCAGCGCCGAGGATGTGGCGCGCGACTTTTGCGCATCGCTGAAAAGCGAGATTGCGCGGCTGCGCGAGATACAGCAATGGCTGGCGGGCGGCGGCGGCGATGATGTGTGGGCCAGCGGACAATTCGCGCATTTCCTGACACTGGATTTCGGCGCGGCGGGCTTTCCGGTCCTGCATGAGATTCTGCTGACCGGAAAGGGCGAACCGCGCAAGCGGTTGGCGGTCAAGAGACTGGCGGATGCGCGGCCCGATCTTCTGACCTGGCTGAGCGATCTGCAGGCGCGCTTCTGCGACGCCGCCGAACGGCACCGCGCGGCGCGGGCGGCGGGGCTGGCGGAAGCCGCACTGACGCTGGTCGGCGCGGTCCGTCAGGACTATCAGGCCGCGAAAAAGCGGCGCGGCGTTCTGGACTATGACGATTTGATCGCGGAAGCGGCCAAGCTGCTGGGCAAGAGCGGCGCGGCGACGTGGGTCCTGTACAAGCTGGATGGCGGCATCGACCATGTGCTGATCGACGAGGCGCAGGATACCAGCCCGACGCAATGGGAAATCGTGCGGGCGCTGACCGCGGAATTCTTCGCCGGTCAGGGGCGCAGCGAAACAACCCGCACCATCTTCGCGGTGGGCGACGAGAAGCAATCCATCTTCAGCTTCCAGGGCGCCGATCCGGCCCAGTTCGATATCAACCGGGTTCATTTCCGCAAGCTGGCGCGGGACGCCGGCATCGCCTTTCTGGACCAGCCGCTCATCACCTCGCGCCGTTCCGCGCCGGACATTCTGACCTTCGTGGACAAGGTGTTCGAGCCGCCGGAATCGCGCGAGGGACTGACGTCGGACAATATCGCGATCGAGCATCGCGCCTATCGCGAAACCGCGCGCGGCGGCATCGCATTCTGGCCCGCGCTGAAACCCGCGGATGTACCGGACGTCGATATCTATCGTCCCGTCGATGTGGAGCAGCCGCACAGTCCGGTCGTCGTGCTGGCGGGAAAGATCGCCGATCAAATTCTGGGCTGGCTGCGGCAGGGCGCGAAGCTGCCGGGACATGACCATCCCATCGCACCGCGTGATATCATGATCCTGCTGCCCCGGCGCGAGCCTTTTGGCGGCGAAATCATCCGGCAGTTGAAACAACGCAACATCCCGGTCGCGGGCGCGGACCGGGTGGTGCTGACCGAACAGATCGCCGCGATGGACCTGATCGCGCTGGGCCGCTTCGCCCTGCAGCGGGAGGATGACCTGAACCTGGCGGCGGTGCTGCGTTCGCCGCTGTGCGGATTGTCGGAAGAGGAATTGTTCGCGCTGGCGCATGGACGCAAAGGTCATTTGTGGCCGGAATTGATGGCGCGGCGCGATGAGACCCTGGCCTTCGCGGCTTCGCATGAACTGCTGGCGGACATGCTGGAACGCGCCGATTATGCGCCGCCGTTCGAGTTCTACAGCCATGCGCTGGTGGCGCGGGGCGGCAAGGAAAAGCTGCTGGCACGGCTGGGCGCGGAATCCGCCGACGCCATCGACGAGTTTCTCAGCCTTGCGCTGACCTATGAGCGCGGCGCGACCCCGTCGCTGGAAGGGTTCCTGGATTGGGTCGAACGCGGCGGCACGGAAATCAAGCGCGACATGGAACGCGGCCGCAATGAAGTACGTGTGATGACCGTGCATGGCGCGAAGGGGCTGGAGGCGGATATCGTGATCCTGCCGGACACCACCTCCCTGCCGGAGCCGCCGTCGCGCAAGGGTCATCTGCTCTATCATGAAGGCGAAATTCTGTTTCCGCTTGCGGACGCCAACGCGCCACAGGCGGTTCGGACTGCCAAGCTGGCCGCCGAGGCGGATGCGTTGCGGGAGCATCGCCGTCTTCTGTACGTGGCGCTGACCCGTGCGCGCGATCGTCTGTATGTCTGCGGCTTCGAGAACAGGAAGGGCGTCAAGGACGGTTCCTGGTACCGGCTGGCGGAAGCGGCGGCGAAAAATCTGGGAAAGCCCATCCAGCAGGGTGACGACGAGATACACGCCATTGGCGCGCTGGAGATGGAGTTCGATGTCCGGACAGAAACGGCGCCGGCGCAGACCGCCCTGCACGATTGGGTGCGCGCGCCCGCGCCAATCGAGCCGCCGCTGCCACGCCTGATACGACCGTCGGAAGCGGTTGGCATCGACCCGCCGACCTTCTCGCCAAAGGGCGCGGCGCGTTTCCGGCGCGGGCTGGTGGTGCATGCGTTGCTGGCACGGCTGCCGGAGGTGGCGTTGGAGAAACGGCGCGACATCGCGCTCGCCTTCGTGCGGGCGCATGGTTTCGCAGAAGACGCGGCGGAAAAACTGGTGAACGAAACACTGGCCGTATTGGACGACCCGCAATTCGCCGCCGCCTTCGGGCCTCACAGCCGCGCCGAGGCGGGGCTGCTCGCCGAATTGCCCCAGATCGGTCCCGGCGCGCGGATCAATGGCCGCATCGACCGGCTGGCCGTGACGGACGACGATGTCGTGATCCTGGATTTCAAGACGAACCGCCCGCCGCCCGCGCGCGAAGGCGATGTCGCGCCGGTCTATCTCGCCCAGATGGCGCTCTACCGCGCCGCAGCAGAACGCATCTTTCCGGGGCGTCGAATCGTCTGCGGGCTGCTGTTCACCGACGGGCCGCGCCTGATGCAGCTTTCCGACGTGCTGCTGGACGCGCAACTACGCGAAATCACTGTGAAATTGGCCGCCGGCAGCCTGTCTTGACCCGGAAGGGGGGCGTTCCTAGATAGAGTGTCGTGATTGTGAGGTTGCCATGCCCCTGAAAGTGTCCGATGCGTCTTTCCAGGCCGATGTGCTGGATGCCAAGAAGCCCGTACTTGTTGATTTCTGGGCGGAATGGTGCGGCCCCTGCCGCATGATCGCCCCGGCGCTGGATGAACTGGCGGCGGAGATGGGCGACAAGGTCACCATCGCCAAGATCAACATCGACGAAAATCCGCATGTGCCGACCAAGTATGGCGTGCGCGGCATTCCGACCATGATGATCTTCTCCCAGGGTCAAGTCGCCGCGACCAAGGTTGGCGCGCTGCCCAAATCCAAGATCAAGGAATGGATCGAATCCTCGATCTGATCTTCCGGTTGCCGCGCGGCCTCTGCTTCGCGACAATTATTCCATAGCCTGACCGCGAATTCGTTTTAGCATGGCCCCTGGATATTCCGGGGGCCATGATATGCGTCGTTTGGCATTGTTCAGTTTGCCATGGCTTTTGAGCGCGGGCCTTGCGCTGGCGCAGGCCCCCGATACCGGACTGGCCGGGCGCTTTGACGCCCATCTCGATCCCCGGGAAATGCAGGACTGGGTAAAGCTGCTGGCGGCGGAGCCCAACCATGTCGGCAGCCCGCACGACAAGGCCAATGCGGAATGGCTGCTGAAGAAATTCCAGGAATATGGCTGGGACGCGAAGATCGAGACGTTCCAGGTCCTGTATCCGACGCCGGTCACGGTGTCGCTGGAGATGATGAAGCCCCGGCCCTTCAAGGCGACCTTGCAGGAGCCGCCGATCACCGGCGACAGCAGCGCCACGGCCAAGGACCCCGCCCTGCCCGCCTATGTCGCCTATCAGGGCGATGGCGATGTCACCGCGCCGCTGGTCTATGTCAATTACGGCAACAATGACGATTACAAGCGGCTGGAGTTGCTGGGCGTCAGCGTCAAGGGCGCCATCGTCATCGCGCGCTATGGCCAGGGCTGGCGCGGACTGAAGCCGCGTCTTGCGCAGGAACATGGCGCGGTCGGCTGCATCATCTATTCCGATCCGTCGGATGACGGCTATGCCATCGAAGGCACCTATCCGCGCGGGCCGGCGCGTCCGCCGCGCGGCATCCAGCGCGGTTCCGTCGCCGACATGACACTTTATCCCGGCGATCCGCTGACGCCGGGCGTCGGCGCGACGGAGAATGCGCAGCGGCTGACGCGCGAGACCGCGCCCGCGTTGCTGAAAATTCCCACCCTGCCGATCTCCTATGCCGATGCGCGCGTGTTCCTGAGCGCGCTGGGCGGACAGGTGGTGCCGGAGAGCTGGCGCGGGCGATTGCCGATTACCTATCGCGTGG
>JAFIHO010000243.1 GCA_017849395.1 Hyphomicrobiales bacterium | reverse complement strand
GGCTGCCCCATCAAGTCGATCAGCATCATACTGCGGGCTGAAGAAAGACCGACCGCCGTCATGTGCATCAACACCGACGTGTCACATTTCGATTCCGCGCGCCGAATACTGGAAACGCTCGCTGCAGTTCCCAAGGTCGCCGACCGGTCCACTGCGCTGTTCAAGGAAGACTGGCATGAACGGATCAACGAATACATCAATGCCTGGGTAGGCCAGCGCGGCACCACCATCGCGGTCATGAACAAGGCGGCCAAGAAGGAACTCATCATCGATCTGGCCAAGGATGGCGCGCTGGGAGGGAAAAACGCGGCGACCTACATCGCACGGGTTCTCGGCCTGGGTCGCGCGACCGTCTACAACTACCTGCGCAGTGATACCGGTCTGACGGCCGAAGACGACTGACTACAACCTCTCCTCTCCAACGTCCACGCCGCGCTGCTGCGCAGCGCAGGGACTCGTTTGGGAACGCTGACGAATGACATCTGAACGAAAGCCGTCCCGGCACCCGGCGGATCCATCCTGGTGGCTCGCCGAGGCGCTCGCTGCGGAAGGAAATCCCGCACCGGCGCCGGCACTTTCCGGACGGCTCGAAACCGACGTTGTCATCGTCGGCGGCGGCTACACCGGCTTGTGGACGGCGCTCGCGCTCAAGGAGCGGTCTCCCGCAACCACGGTCGCGCTGATCGAGGCTAAACTGTGCGGATCTGGAGCCAGCGGCAAGAATGGTGGCAAGGTGGCAGGTTACTGGAGCTCCCTCGGGGGCATGGCGCGCGCCGTTGGAGATGACAATGCGCTGGCGATCGCCCGTATGGGAACGGTGGCACAAGACGCCATCCGCAACTTCGCTACCAAACCAGGCCGCGACGTATGGTGGCGGGAAGATGGCAGCGCGGCTTTCTCAGCCTCAAGGGGCCAGGACGGTGAACTGGCCGACTACATCGCGACCGCCGATCGGCTGGGGGTTTCCGATAGCGTGCGTTTGCTTTCGGTCGGCGACGTCAAGGCGTTGTGCAATGCGCCCGTTCTGCGCGCAGGGGTCTTGTTTTCCGAAGGCGCCACGGTCCAACCGGCAAGGCTTGCTCGTGCCTTGCGGCAGGCCGTTCTCGATGCCGGAGTCCAGATATACGAAAACACGGCCATGACAGGGCTGGACAGGTCCAGCCCGAACCGTGTCCGGACAAAGGCGGGAGAGATCATTGCGCGCGACGTTGTCCTGGCCACGAACGCCGCTTTGGCCAGCTGGCCGGAAATCCACCGCTATGTCAGCGTCTTTTCAAGCTTTGCCTTGATGACCGAGCCAGCCTTTGAAGCACTGGCGGCGCATAACTGGCACAAGGACCTTGGTCTTACCGATTGCCGCATGTTCATTCACTATTTCCGTAAGACCCCGGACGGCAGGGTCCTGATGGGGTCGGGTTCAGGGCCGATCAGTCTCAACGCGAATGCAAACCGCAAGGCGCTCTACGAAGACGATGCGGCAGCGGCGCGTGCCGAGCGCGGTCTGCGGCGCCTGCTGCCTGCATTTGCTGACGTGCCCGTTGCAGGGAGCTGGGGAGGTCCGATCGAGGTTTCGGCCGACCGGCTGCCCTTTTTCAAGACGCTTCCCGGAACGCGGGTCCATTACGCCTGTGGCTATTCCGGCCATGGCGTGAACCCCTCCTATATCGGCGGACAGTGTCTGGCGTCCCTGGTTCTGAAGCGGAACGATGAATGGACGTCCCTTGCGCTGTGCACGCGCGAGCCGCCGCATTTCCCGCCCGAACCGTTCCGCTACCTGGGCGGCAACGCCATTCGGTGGGGCATCATGACATGCGAAGAAGCCGACGAAGCTGGCGTGACCGCATCTTTGAGTGCGCGTTTCTGCGCCGCGCTGCCGGGACTGCTCGGAATGAAGGTCGGAACACGCTGAAACACTCCCGCAATATCGACACCATGACGCAGAGGTAAACCCATGACACCTGAATTCGCAGTCGCGATGAACCTGGCCAAACTGGAAATCGGGACATTCGCGCCCAAGCCGACATCGACCACGGGCCAACAGGAAGCAAGCACCGCGCTGTGGTCGTCAGCCGACGGCCGCCTGGAGGTCGGCATATGGGAATGCACGGAAGGCCATTTCACGGCGTTCAGGGAAGTCGCCGCGGAGAAATGCCATATCATAACCGGACGAGTCACCGTCCGGGACGACAGTCAGACCCGTGACCTCGGCCCAGGTGATTTCCTCGTCATGCCGCTCGGCTGGCGTGGCGAATGGACCGTGCACGAGCGCGTGCGCAAGCTCTACATCCTCGACCGCGCCAAATAAATCCGGCCTTTTCGCCGCCTAGCAAGACCGATGTCCAACCAGCAAAGCAGATCGCCAATGGATACGAACGCCCCTATCGCATTTCTGCCCGGCATGGGCGCGAGCGCGGATTTCTGGAAACCGGCAGCGCTGCTGATGCGTAGCGACCGCGCGCATACCTTTCACTCATGGCCCGGCCTTGGCGACGAACCGCCCTCGCCTGCCGTGAACGATCCAGCCGACCTCGTGAAGCTGGTGGAAGAGGGCCTTCACGAGCCGACGGATATTGTCGCGCAGTCGATGGGCGGCGTGATCGCGATCCGGCTGGCGCTGCAAAGGCCGGAACTGGTGCGCAGGTTGGTTCTGGCGACCACTTCCGGTGGGATCCCGATGCAGGAACATGGTGCGCTGGATTGGCGTATCTCTTACCGAAGCAATCATCCGGACGCCCCACAGTGGCACTTTTCTGACTGGGGTGACTACACGGATCGATTGCACGAAATCACCGTGCCGGTACTGCTGTTGTGGGGCGACAACGACCCGATCAGCCCGGTCAAGGTAGGCTTGAAGCTGAAGCAGCTACTTCCGCGCGCGGACCTCAATATCATAGAAGGTGGCCACCACGACCTTGCGAGAACGCATGCGCGGCAAGTGTCTGTTCTGATCGAGGATTTTCTTGCAGCTCCATTTTCCTCCTTGACGTAGGTTTGATCACGAAACCATGCACTTGGCGTACGAGATCGAATACTCTTGGAGCCCGCCACAGTCGGAAGGCGCACAAAGGCCGGGTTCTTTTCCCCAGTAATGGAAGATGTCAGCCTCGGTGTGTTTGGCAAGCGAGCCCTATGTTCCCAAATGGTGCGCTACCCGATCGAAGTGGCGGC
>JAFIHO010000242.1 GCA_017849395.1 Hyphomicrobiales bacterium | reverse complement strand
TAGAGACTCATGGTCGATTTCCTTTTGTGGGCCCGGGGCCCGGTTGACCGTCGTTTCTCGACGAAAAAATCAGTTCTGGACGTTCGCGATCTGCGAAAGATCGATGGCCATCGGGCCAATCTTCAGTTGCGGCGTGGCGCCGGTCATATCGACTTCGCCGACCGTGCCGGTCGAAGAGACGGATGTAGTGACGTCCGCTCCGTCCTGCGCCTTGGCATAGACATTCAGCGTATAGACGCCGTCCGGCAGGTTCTGGCCGCCGCTGCTCTTGCCGTCCCAGGTGAAGCTGTGGGCGCCCGCCTTGGTTTCGGCGACGCCGGTATAAACGACCTGTCCAGCCGCATTCGTGACGGCCAGAACGCTTTTCGCCGCCTGGTTCTTCAGGCTGTAGTCCCATACGGCCTTGCCTTCGGTCAGGGGCGCGCGCCCATCGGTGATGGTGACCTTCTTGCCCAGATAGCTCGCCGCCATGGTCGATCCCTGGGTCTGGCTCTGCGCAATCAGGGTCTTGAGATTCTCGTTGCTGGCGATCTGCTGTTCGACCTGGCTGTATTGCACCAGCTGCTGGGTGAACTGGTTGGAATCCATCGGCGACATCGGATCCTGGTTCTGCAACTGCGTCGTCAGCAAAGTCAGGAAGGTGCTGAAATTACCCGACAGTTGCTGCATCGCGCTGCCGCCTGTCGTGCTTGAGGGCGCCAGGGTGGAGGTGGGAGGGGTTATGGCCATGGTCTGCTCCTAAACCCGGATATCCAGGCGGCCATCCGCCGGTCCGCGCCACTGCGCGGCGGCCAGGCTGCCGGAATCGATCCGCTTCACCGCATCCAGCGGCAGCGTTGTGCGCCGTCCGCCGCGTCCGCCGCCCATGCCGGAATCGGCATTGCCGCCATTCTGGCCGCGCAGCGAGAAATTCAGTCCGTTCTGCGAAACATCCAGTCCCGCATCGCGCAGCGCGCGCGTCAGGGTGGTGGAATCCTTCTGCAGCAATTCCAGCGTCTGGGGCTGGTCGGCGGTCAGATGCGCCTGCGCCTTGCCGGTGGCGTCGATCGACAGACGCACATCCACCCGGCCCAGCTCGGGCGGATCGAGCCGAATGTCGAACTGCTTGGCGCCGCTTTGCGACTTGGCGGCGATCTGCACCGCCAGAAAATCCATGTTCGGTTCGGGCCCGTCGGAAGCCGATGCCTTGTCCACGGTCCCGCTTTTCGCCGTTGCGGCGGCGGGTTCGGTGATGGTGACGACCAGCGGGCCGGCCAGGTTGGCGGGCGGCACATTGTTGGCAGCCTGTGGCTGCACCGGCGGCGGAGGCGCAGCGACCACAGCGTCGGTCTGCGACGCACGCGGCGCTTCGCCGCCCGTCTCGATCCTTGCGTCGGTCCTCGCGCCGCGCGGGTTGGCGGCAAAAGTGGTGGCGTCTGCGCCTGATTTTACGCCGGGCTTCGGCGGCACCGGCCTGGCCGTCGAGACAACAGGCGCAGCCGCCGCCTCTTTTGTCTCGTCCGGCGCGGCCTGCGCGCTTTGCTCTGATGCGGTTGCCTGTTTGGTATCCTGTTTCGCCCCAGGCTGCGCGGCGATGGTCTGCTGGATGTTCGCAGACAGACTGCCATCCGGCTGCACCATATCCTGTGGCGCGGCGGCCTGTGTGGCGGCTGTCTGGCCGTCATTCTGCGCAGGCTTCTGCGGCGCGGCGGCATCCGGCGCAGCGGCCAGATCCTTGTCCTGTTCCTGATACGGCTGCACCGGCGCGGCATTTGCGGCGGGCGGCGCAGTCTCTTCGACGGTATCCGCATCCTCGCCATCCGTGTCCGTCACGGACACCATGGGCGCTGCGGTGTGAACCGGCGTGGTGACGGGCATCATCAGCGCCAGTTGCATCTGCGCCGTCATATCGGTCGTTGCAGCAGGGCTATCGGCGCTGTTTTCGCCTGGAGCGCTCTTATTGTCCGCGCCTTCATCTTCTGTCTTGACCGGGACCTTATCCAGACCGGCCACGTCCCTGTCTGCCAGGTCGGGATTCAGCAGCGGCAGGACGATTTGGGGCTGTTCACCGTCTTGCGGCGGCGGTTCGGCCGGAGCATTCGCCGTGGCTGCGATGTCCGAGACCGGCTCGGACGGCTGCTCCGCGGCGATATCCGCCATCAACTGGGAAAAGAGGGAGGGTTCGCCCGCCGCCGGGGTTCCGGCCGCGTTGCCGTTGGAAGGCTGCGGCGTGCGGACCGGAGCCTGTGCGGAAATCTGGGATGCTGCCGAAGCCAAATGAAACTCGTAAAAGTGTTCGGCGGATCATGTGCAAGCCCCGGACCAGCTTTGCGCATCCTGCTTTTGCTGATTTTTCCGCAATCGCTGGGCTCGCCCTCAGCACAAAAGGCCCTGCAGGACCTGCCGGTTCGGCAAAAGCTGCCCGGCTCCGCCCCGCGAAAACCCGCGCGAATGGCCAAAAAATCCCGCCGCAAACTGGCACAAGGCTTGCGACAGCTTGTTCGGCAACAAAGCATCGGACGCATCGTGAGCCTGAACGGAATCGCCGCCAGTGCCGTAAGCACGCTGCAGACCAACAGCGCCGCGCTCGGCGTCGTGGCCAACAATGTGTCGAACATCAACACGCCCGGCTATGCCCGGCGCGTTGTCAATTTCCAGACGCTCAGCGCTCAGGGCAAGCTGATGGGCGTCGATATCGCCAGTATCACCCGCGTCGCCGACAAGTTCCTGATGCAGGAGATGCTGTCGTCCACCGGCAACGCGGCGCAGTATGATGCCCAGGCAAGGCTTTTCACCCAGTTGAACGGTTTGCTGGGCGAACCGGGCGACAACCAGTCTCTCGCCACCGGCCTGACCAACCTCACCGCCGCCTTCGCCCTGGCCTCCCAGGCCCCCACCGCCAGCGCCAGCCGCACCTCGGTGATGAATGCGCTGAACAGCCTGGCGGGCACGATCTCCAACGTATCGGGCACCATCAGCCAGATGCAGCAG
>JAFIHO010000241.1 GCA_017849395.1 Hyphomicrobiales bacterium | reverse complement strand
TATTTCGGCCTTCCCAGGAAAAATGCTGCAATATCAAGAGCCAGCCGTTTTGGCGGGACGATTGACGGTATAGTGCTGCAAAAAATATTTTTATCCACGTATTTTCAATAGCTTATCCGACTTATTAATAATCGAGTGGGAATGATTTTTGCCCATCCGGGCGTATCCAAAAATACGCCTCGATGCGATATAAACGACTGAAATATATAAATAAATATCTCGAAATCTTTCGGCATCTATCGCTGGGTTAGTCTCCGGAATGACGGTATGGCTGACGGTATGGCGCATCTTGCCTCAGTCGAAAATCGCATATACCGTCAGGGCTAAGAGAGCTTCTGACGGTATATTTTTTGGCATAAAGCTATGTAAAAGCAGGGAAAATACCAATCAGAAGGGCCGTTTTTGGCCTGACGGTATAATTGGGCGCTCTCCGGCATATTTTGACCAATCTGGAGGGTGTAGATGTTGACCGACGCCGCCATTAAAGCTCTGAAACCGAAAGATAAACTGTACAAGATCGTGGACCGTGACGGTATGTATGTCGTGTCCAGCCTTCGGGCGCGATCGTGTTCCGCCTGGACTATCGGCTGAACGGTCGCCGGGAGACTTTGACGCTGGGGCGCTACGGCCCTGCTGGGCTTTCCCTTGCTCGGGCGCGTGAGAAGGTTGTCGATGCCCGCCGCGCTATTTCGGAGGGACGCTCGCCCGCGCAGGAAAAGCAGCGCGAGAAGCGTCGCCTCCAGGAGGCGAAGAGCTTCGGCCAGTTCGGTGAGCGCTGGCTTCAGGAAGCCCAAATGGCGGACAGCACGCGCGCCATGCGCCGTTCGATCTTCGAGCGAGACATCCTGCCGGCGTTCCGCAACCGGCTACTGCCGGAAATTCTGCCGGAGGATTTGCGCGCACTTTGCGCAAAGGTGAAGGAGCGCGGGGCGCCGGCAACGGCGGTTCATGTCCGGGACATCGTGAAGCTGGTCTTCGCCTTCGCCATCCTGAATGGCGAGAAGGTCGCCAACCCGGCAGACGAAGTTGGCCCGGCGTCGATCGCGACATTCGTGCCAAAGGACCGATCCCTGTCCCCGGCGGAAATCCGCATCATGCTCGGTCAGATTGAGCATGTAGCGACGCTGCCGACGATCCGGCTCGGGATAAAGCTTATCCTGCTGTCGATGGTGCGAAAGAGCGAATTGCAGGACGCGGTTTGGGATGAGGTCGATTTCGAGAACGCCGTCTGGTCGATCCCCAAGGAGCGGATGAAGCGCTCGAAAGCGCACAACGTCTATCTGTCTCAGCAGATGCTCGACATCTTCATCGCCCTAAAGACCTGCGCCGGCAATTCCAAATACGTCCTGCCGTCGCGCTACGACGCCGACGCGCCCATGTCGCGTGCGACGTTCAATCGGATCACGACGGCGGTGGTGGAGCGAGCCAAGAAGGAAGGACTGCCGCTGGAGTCCTTTACGGTTCACGATCTCCGGCGCACCGGCTCGACCCTACTGAACGAGTTGGGCTTCAACAGCGACTGGATCGAGAAGTGTCTGGCGCATGAGGACGGGCGATCGTCACGGGGTATCTACAACAAGGCGGAATACGAGCATCAGCGCCGGCATATGATGCAGGAATGGTCCAACTTGGTGGACGCCTGGGTTGCGGGTCAGAAATATACCCCGACGCTTTATCCGCCGACGATGGACTTGCTCACGCCCGAACCGAATGTTTGATTGGGCGGGTCTTGCGAAGCTGGACGTCCGGGATCGGCGCACGCTTCACCGCCTTGGCGCGTGAAGCTCGGCGCCGTTCTTCCAACCAGGCCTCGACCTCGGACAGATCCCAGACCACGCAGCGGGACGTGAGATAGAAGCGCTGGGGAAATTCGCCGCGCTGTTCCATGTCATAGATCGTGGTGTCGGCGAGAGGGACCATTTCCCGGAGTTGATGCCGCCGGATGGTGCGCTTCATGATGGGCTCGACTTGCTGCCTCATGCCAAATTCCTTCGGTCGCCTAACTAAGCGGATAGAAGGCGATAGATGATGCTGAATGGAAGCTCGAATATTCGGGCGTAGCAGCGCGTCGTGCTGTGGCGTGTAAATCGGACAAGCCCGAGGAGCACGGCGACAGCATCTCTTCCTGGCAGTCGTCCAGCAACTGTCCCTGAATGGCGGCGAACCCGCATGAAGCCCCCTAGGCCGGTCGTCATATGATTCGGCCGCGTCAGGGGCTGCTTGCTCCGCATGAACAAGACGGGCGTGCCGGAAGCGCCGGCCGGCACGCCCGCTATTCATCGAGGCGCTTCTCTCTTGAGAATGCGGACAGATCGAGGGTCAGCGCCTGCAGCGACCGCGTCGTTTCCGCATCGTGATGCGTCAACAGCTCGACCAGGTCCTCCTGGTCCGGTTGTCCCAAAACAAGGCGATAGAGAAGCCTTTGCGTCCGCAACTTCGCGAACCGATCAATGTCCCGACTTTGGGGAAGCGCGAACAAATGCCGCTTTAGTTCTGCGCCTTCCATCGTCCACCACGGGCTGAGGCCGGTTTTGTCATCCGCGAACGCCTTGTCAGCGTGGCGTGCGATGATGTCCCATGGTGACGATGCTTGGCCTCGTGCCTGCGCCAAGGCTTGTTCGCCTAGCTTTCGTGCGAGTGGTTGCCGCACAGTCAGCCCACCGAAGCGCTGAACGCGGCCTTCACGTTGCTCCAGGTCAACGGGGCTGGAACAAAGATCCCAGTGGCCGAGCCTGTCGCACCAGCTATGAAAGTCGAGACCTTCCTGTCCGACCGAGGTCGTCGCCAGGACATGAGGCCAGAATGGTGTATTAAACGCGCTGCGGATTTCCTCAGAGCGCGCTGGCGGCGGTTCATCGACATCATGGTCCTGTCGATGCGTCTCCGTCTCTGTGCCGCCGAACGGCACCGCGGCGTGACAGCGGATACGGATCTTGTCCTTTTTCTTCGCGCCCCTGAACCCGAAGGTGCCGACGTTTGCTGCGAGCGCGGCCGACAAGTCCTCGATCAGCCCATCGGGGTTGACCTTGGATTTGCGTAGCCAGAAATGTTCATCCAGGACGGCTTCCAAGCAGCCATCAACGCACGCATTCTGATATTTCTGCGTCGCGTCTTCGCCGGGCAAAACAGACCAGAAAACAGGGCGGTCCAGATAGGTGCGCAGCCGCGTCCAGCAGAAGTTCACAAGCCGCGCGAAATGCTGCTCCTGGAAATCGAAAAGCTCTGGAAGGTGGCGATAGAGTGCACGGCCCGTCACCACCCCGGGAGCGCCGAGAGCCAAATCGACCAGGGCGTCGAGTTCCCATCGGCTCAACCAGGTAATCGGGTCGGCCTCTTGGCGCTGTTTGAGCAAGGTTTGAAGCGTTGCGTCCTTCGGCGCGACCCGACCCCAGCTCTTCTGGACCGCCGCGAACTCGCGAGCCAGCGGCGCCTTCTGCGCGCGTTCTATGGCCGCGAGGATCGCCCAGGCCGGTTTGCGCCGCCGGTTGCTGCGCGCATTCGGTGCCTCGGGCGCGATTGACGTGGGCAGCGCCCTAATAATCTGCTGCCGGGTCCTGGCTCTGATCTGCTTCACGGTCGCCTTCCCCTTCACATCGAGGGGATCGACAGCTCGGATTAGGAAAGGACTCGGGTGAAAGAGGGCGAGCGTGGGGCCTTGGTTAGGCTTCGGGTTAAGGTGCCGCTTCTTCCACGCGGCGGTGTAGGGAAGATTGCTCTTTCCAACGTATTTGCGCTCGACCTCGAGGCTGACGAGGGCTGCCAGGCTTTGTGGTGTTGCCCTGAACCTACTGAAGATCAGCATCTTGGGCGATTGCGTCATCTTCGCCCATGGGCCTGAAGGCGTCCACCAGGTCAGCGATGGCAACACCCAAGGGAGCGCAAGCACCTCTGTCGGTACAAGGCTATTGAGAGCTCGGAGCTTGGCGCTCCCCCAGCCATCCTTTGGCGGCTTGAAGCAATTGGTGACCCCGAGGCGGGGAACGCTGCGTGTGGCGGGAAAGTCTATATCGCGAGAAATCTGATAACGGTCCCCCAGCGCCTGCGCAGGGAGCGGTACTGAAAGCCAATGTTCGGCGTCAGCACCTATGGCCCAGAAAAGGGGTTGCGGATAATGGAGGGATTGGGTCTCGTCGAAGTGACGTAAGGAACGCAGATGAGACCCAATCCCTCCAGCCCAAAATCGGCTGCCAAGCCCACCAAGAAGCCCGCAGAGGCGGTGGTAAAGGACATTCGCCGTGCCACGCGCCGACATTTCTCGGCCGAGGATAAAATCAGGATCGTGCTCGAAGGGCTGCGCGGCGAGGAGAGCATCGCCGAACTGTGCCGCCGCGAAGGCATTGCCCAGAGCGTGTATTATTCCTGGTCGAAGGAATTCCTCGAGGCCGGCAAGCGCCGTCTGGCGGGCGATACCGCCCGGGCTGCCACCAGTGACGAGGTCAAGGACCTGCGCCGGGAAACGCTGGCCCTCAAGGAATGTGTGGCCGACCTGACGCTCGAGAACCGCCTGCTTAAAAAAAGTTTGACCGCGGATGGGGGCGAGCAGGAATGAGGTACCCCGCCCCAGAGAAGCTCGAGATTATCCGCCTCGTCGAGCAATCCCATCTGCCCACCCGCCAAACGCTGGAGAAACTGGGCATAGCCCGGCGCACTTTTGCCCGTTGGTATGCCCGCTATCTTGATGGCGGGCCTGAAGCGCTGGAAGACCGCCCTTCGGCGCCAAGCCGGGTGTGGAACCGGCTGCCCGATGATGTGCGCAAGCAGATCATCGACATGGCGCTGGAGAACAGTGAGCTCTCGCCGCGCGAACTGGCCACAAAATTTACCGATGAGAAGCAGTACTTTGTCTGCGAAGCCACGGTCTATCGCCTGCTCAAGGCGCAGGATCTGATCGCCAGCCCGGCCTATATCGTCATCAAGGCCCGCGACGAGTTCCCCACAAAGACGACCCGGCCCAACGAGATGTGGCAGACCGATTTTACCTATTTCAAGCTGATCGGTTGGGGCTGGGTTTACCTCTCGACCGTGCTCGACGACTATTCCCGCTACATCATCTCGTGGAAACTCTGCACCACCATGACGGCGGGCGACGTGACCGACACGCTGGATCTGGCGCTGGCCGCATCCGGCTGTGACAGCGCCACTGTGCTGCACATGCCGCGCCTGCTGTCCGACAACGGCCCAAGCTATGTTGCGGGCGAACTGGCCGCCTATATCGAAGCGCAGTCCATGAGCCATGTGCGCGGCGCGCCCTTCCATCCGCAGACACAGGGCAAGATTGAACGCTGGCACCAGACCTTGAAGAACCGCATCCTGCTGGAAAACTACTACCTGCCCGGCGATCTCGAAGCCCAGATCGAAGCCTTCATCGAGCACTATAATCACCAGCGCTATCACGAAAGTCTGGGCAATGTGACGCCCGCCGATGCCTACTTCGGGCGCGATCGGCAGATCCATGCACAGCGTGCCGCCATCAAGAAGCAGACCATCGAACATCGACGCTTGCAGCACCGCAACCTCGCCGCCTAAAAGCAAACCCCAGACGAGGCCTGCTCTCCGTTACCGCCACGCCAAATCTGCGCCAAATGTTTCGACGACGGACAACTTTCGCTTATGGGGTCTCCTTTGCAAGTTGCAATCATGCTGCAACTCGTAGACCAACGAGGCGAAGCGCCAACGGATCGTTGGGGGCTTTTCAACGGTTACTACCAAGTCATCTCTACAAGAGAGCGTGCTAAACCTGGTCCCGTTTCGGTGGTTCTTCGCACTCATAAAGTAGCCATTGATGAAATTCACTATCGAGCAGGTCTGCTTCTCCAAACTTACAGCGAGCACAAAGGTGCAGCTAAGTCTTATCTTACAAAAGGTGAGTTCGAGGCGCTCGTTCGACTGCACATGACGAGCTTGGCTTACGAGGGAAGTGAACTTGAAAATCTAGTATCCGAAATCATATCCGCGTCTACCCATCGGCTTATTTTTTTGGTTCAGAGAGTTCAAGATCAAGTTACATTTGAAGTGCGATCGTTGCAGGAGTTTATGGCGGCTGCACAGATCATGGCTGGACCCCAACAGAGCGTGCAGGCGCGTCTTAGGGAAATAGCTCGGCCCTCACATTGGCGGCACGTATTTCAGATCGCAGCAAGCAAAGCATTTTCGGCTCCAGATGCGGCTCAATTCCGAGATACCGTTCTCGTTATTTGTGACGAACTCAATGGCGTTGCAGGAGAGAAAGACGTCGCTTTAGTTAAGGCGGGAGCAGCTTTAGCTGTTCAGCTTTTGGAAGATGGAGTTGCCCAGCAGAACCCCGCCTACAGGCGTCAACTATTTAAGAGGGCGCTTGAGGGCCTTGATCTAGGTCCAGCGTTTGTGGACGGAGGATTTATTGAAGCTGCTTTAGCTGACTGTGAGGCTATTGGACAATTGGAGCTCAAAAGTGCGCTAGAGAATCCCTCCAATCGATATCGCTGGCTTGCAGCTTGGAGGCTAGCTTTTGCTCTCAGATTACGAGGTAGGGAATTCGCAAAAAGTTTGGCAGAAGAGGCGTGGCAACGACAAAGACCCAATCAAATTGAGATTGCGGCACAAGCTTTAGATACATGGGTAGAGAGTGAACTTCCTAGTGAAATTCGAAGTGCGATTGTCGAAAGCAGCTACGATGCGATTGCGCGTGCTCAGCAAAATGTGTCGCCTGAAGATAGCTGGAAGCAAAGTGAATCGATGCACCGTCACTTTCCCTTCATGCGTTTCAATTGGCGAGCTGAAGGCACTGTCGAAGTTGGCTTGGGTGGTGCCGCGCAGCGAAGGGATACTGCAGTAACCGCAATTTTGGTTTCAATAGATCGCAAGAAGGATGCCTTTCGTTGGGATGGTGACGTGCCCCCCGGGAGTCAATGGGATTTATACAGGGCATCCAAAGATTTTATAGAGAATCCGACCGCTGGTGAACTTTCTCGTTCTTTGATGTTGCTATCTCAGCATCCAGATTTTGCGGGACTGAGGGAGCGCGCATATGGAGCTCCATGGCCTTTAGCTGCGTGTATACTTGAAGCGGCTGGACCGGACGAGCTTCAAACAATGGCTGCTGCTGCTAGCCGCGGAGAGTACGGTAGTTCCAATGAGTGGAAAGTTGCTGAAGACCGTATGCGCTCGAAAGGCGTGAATGTTTCTGACTTCAATACGTGGACCTGTGGAAAGAGCCTCGGTCCTGAATTGGACAATGTCGGCGTACCTGCGTTCGGGCGTTTTTCTTACACGGTGGGGCCGGCTCGGGTAATCGATACGTCTCCGCTAACGCAGCTGTATTTCAAAATATCAAATGATGGTCTGAAAACATCGCTCGCTCTAGCAATAGTGAGCCTCTATATGCAAACGAGTCCTGAATTGATTGATGTGCCAGATGCGATCGCGTTCTTCTCGGACATACTAAAAACAGAACGTCGTAAAAGTGTATGGTTTCCAGCGACCTTAATCAGAGCTTTTGTCGCTAACAAATCTTGGTCTAATTCATTTATAGATGTAGCGGATCAGTTTGGTAGGATGGGTCAAATCGAAATTCATCCTCATCCCGACGGCGCAATCCCTATAGCTAATTTGCTGTTAGACCTGATAAAAGTGTTCCCGCATGCTCGGGGTTTGCTAGCAGCGCTCATGCAGACTGTTATTATTAGTGAGCTGGAGGAAATTGAAATTCTTGAAAAGCTGCCCCCGTTGGAATGTGATCCTGCGGATACCTCTGCAATAAGAAACTCTGTTGGTGTCTTACGGTATCTTGCTTCAAAAACAGAGATCGAGATCGATGAAGATATTATGGAGTGGCTTATAAAGCCCGACGATGTTTGGTATTCTCGCGGAATGTTATCTCTGGTGCTCTCAAGAAGTATTGCAGATGGAGGGAGGGCTTTGGAAAAGCTTCGTGTCCTTGGAGCCCGTAGTGGCGTTGCAACGGTGCGAGCTTATTCCGATATTGTTCAAGCTATGCGGGCTGTGGTGGGCGGTCGCCAATCTGCGTTATCTCTGGCGAAGACGTGGGATTGTCTTGCGCTTCCGGCGGGAGTTTTAGGAGTGGTAGACTTCGAAAAATGAACGGTAATGCAAGCACGGAAATGAGCATGCCCATAGGACTTGGAGTGACTCGCGTCATGTCGGCTAATGGCGGCTCGCTACCTGCAGTTTTTCCACATCCGTTCTAACCTACTGATTGCGATTGTCAGGTTTTCCGGGGGAGATATCCCTAAGTCGTTGATCTTTCGCAGTTATAATCGGATTGAAAATCCGCGTGTCGGCAGTTCGATTCTGTCCCTGGGCACCATCACATCAAAGGGGCGAAGCCCTTCTCTATCCGCATGGTTTCCATTTTCTGGTGATGCGCGACGGCGCTCTCCGAGGCATGCTGCGACACGCGCTGATTTGGGGACAGACCCGAAAGCGGCGGCTAACCATCAAGGGGAGAACAACATGATCAAGGCATTGAAACCTGCTCTGCTGGGAGTGGCGCTGTGCGCCGTGGCGCTGCCCGCTGGCGCGCAGTCCGTGACGCGCCTGGAATCGGCAAGCCCCGGCTCCGTCATCGCGTCGGCCGTCACCGTCCCGGCCGGCTATACCACCCACTATATCAGCGGCATTCCGGGCGGCCCCAAGGATCCCAGCGCGCCCGAAGGCAGCCCCGCCCGCTGGGGTGACACGGCCCAGCAGACCGATGATGTGCTCAACAAGCTCGAGGCGGTCCTGACCAAACTGGGCCTGAATTTCGGCGATGTGGTCAAGGCGACGGTCTTTCTGGTCGGCGATCCCGCCAAGGGCGGCGAGATCGATTTCGCCGCGATGAACAGGGAATGGGGCAAGCGGTTCGGTTCCGCGACCCAGCCCAACAAGCCGGCGCGTTCGACCGTAAAGGTCGGCCTGGCTACGCCGGGCGCGCTGGTCGAAATCGAGTTGGTGGCGGTCAAGAAATAGCGCCGCCGCTATTTCCGTGCGCGCCCCGCTGCTCGTTTCGCGGGATCGAAGTTGATCGTCTTGAGATTCCCCGGGCTCAACTCCTTTGAGCCCGCGGGAATGCCATTGCTCTTGAGAATAAACGCAACGATATCGGTGTTGGCGGCCGCATCCAGCGCGCCGGGATTGTGCAGCGGCATCGCAGTGCTGACATAATCGAACAGCACATCCAGTGTTGTGCCGGACCAATAGGGCATGAAGCGGCCGGTCAGCGGCGGAATCTCGAAGGTGCCGGATAAATCGGCGCCGTGGCAGCTTGCGCAATTCTGCATGTACAGCGCACGGCCGCGCTCGGCCTGGGCATCGGTATGGACGCCGTCCCATACGGATACTCGTCCCTTTTGAGCGGCCGCGATCCCCGGGGACAGGCAAAGCGTCACGATGCCCAGCGCAAGAACCGCTTTTAAATCCATGATCGGTTCCTTTCAGATCGGACTGGCAGGGAAACGGGAGAAAAGTTCTTCCATGACGCGCACTGCCGCCTCCGCTTCGGCGCGGCTGGGCATTTCATTGCTGCTGCCATAGCCCTTCGGAAGTCCGGTGCGCGCGCCGATATCAATCATCATGATGCCGTCGCTCTTGGATAGCGCTTCGACATTGCGATAGGTCAGGCCGTAATTGACCTCCGGCTGCGGGATCAGCCATTCGGTCTGTCCGCGATGGGGCACCATCGCCTTGTCTTTCCACCAGTCATGCGCCGAGTAGCCCGGGCAGTTGATGATCACCTTCTCCGGCAAATGCGCCAGTTCACCCGGCGAATGAAAGTTTCGCATCACCACCTTGCCGCCCGCCGCGAAGAAATCGCTCATCAGAAGATGGCCATATTCGCTGAAGTTGAAGAACAGGCGGGTGGTACGCCGGGCGTATCGGACGGGGAATGGATGAAGGTCGGGCGTGAGGACCTGAAGCCTGGGGGTGATGTCGCCGATCCGGTCGCCCAATTCGTAATACTCTGGAAGCGGTGTCGGGCTGGGCGGCGGTGCAGGTGGCGGCGTGTCGAACGGCGTGTCGGAAAGATAATAGTGATCGGCGAAAGCCAGCGGGTTTCCCGCCATGCCGATATACTGGCGAAGATTCTTCCACGACATGCGGGTCATCCGCTCCCAGACATCGCCGAGATTGGCGGGCGCCTCCGAAGCCAGCGCCATGTGCGAGGCGGGCGTCCAGCTTCCATTGGCCCGCACCGAGCGCGTGTTCTGCAATAGTTCGCGGGTATAGATGGTGACCTGCGCACCCGCCCTTTGCGCCATCAGCGCCGATGTCAGTCCGATGATGCCACATCCGATCACCGCGATTTTCTTGGGGCTGCGCGACATGGCCTTCTGCACCTGCATGTCGGCCGAACCCCAGGACAGGGACCAGCCGGCGCCGCTATGGCCGTAATTGTGTATCACCACGGCGTCGCCGATCTGCTCTACGTCCAGGCGCGGTCCTTTGGTGCGGAACGGCCGGATGCAGCATTTGATGTCATAGATGCGGTCGACATGCGCGCGGATCGGCGCCAGGTTGAAGGGGCGGTCCATGAGCGGCACGGGCGCGCCCTGGGCTTTTGCCGTCCCGGTCGATATGCCGCCCAACCCTGCAAGCCCGCCAAAGGCGAGCGAGGTCTTCAACAAATGCCGCCGGTTCATTCCGGACACCCCATCTCAGAACGCCAAAGTCGCATCATGTTGAAGAATTTTGCAATCAATGGCAATGCGCCCGGCGGGATGAGCGCCCGATCCAACCCCGCAGGGAATGCGAGCCCGTTGCCGTTCTAGGAGCAGTTCATCCCATGAACCCGTGCGAAACGGCTCTTGCAGATTTCCAGGATTACGATCAGCGCAAGTCCCATCGCAGCGCTGACCAACAGGTCATCTCCATGCAGGATTCCAAAATGGAACAGCTTCCTTGCGGGCGTCCAGAACAGCGCGCAGCCCAGCAGAAGAAGCACGGCTGACAGCAATCCCCACAGCGCGGGATTCGGCCGCAGAAGGGCGGTGCGCAGCGAGGAACTGAAGGACCGGTTGACCAGGATCAGGCCAACATTCATCAGCACCAGAACGGTGAACACAAGCGCGCGCAGATCCGCTTCCGGCAAGCCCAGCCGCGATCCCGCGATCAGCGTGAAACCGGCCAGGAACAACGCCGCCAGCCCCTGAACCGCGGCCCAAAGCGCGGTGGCGCGAGACAGGATGGGTGTTTTCGGATCGCGGGGCGGGCGGCGCATGATATCGGTTTCTTCACGTTCCGACTCGAAGATGACCGAACAGGCCGGATCGATCACCATTTCCAGAAAGGCAATCTGGATCGGGCTCAGCATGGGCGGCAGCCCGATCAGCAGCGGCAGTATGGCAAGCCCCGCGATGGGGATATGCACGGCGACAATATACTGTATGGCTTTCTGCAGATTGTCATAGATGCGCCGCCCCAGCCGGATGGTGGCGACGATGGAAACGAAATTGTCGTCCAGCAACACCAGCGAGGCAGCCTCGCGCGCCACATCGGTGCCGCGCTGTCCCATCGCCACGCCGATATGGGCCGCCTTCATTGCGGGCGCGTCATTGACCCCGTCGCCCGTCATGGCGACGATCTCTCCATTCGCTTTCAGGGCCTGGACGATGCGCAGCTTCTGGGCCGGTCGGATGCGACAGAAAACCGAAACGCGTTTCACTGTTTCGGCGAGACGTGCGTCATCCAGTTCCTCCAGCGCGTCGCCGGTCAGCAGGCCATCGCGGTCCATGCCCGCCTGGTGCGCGATAGCCTGCGCCGTGAGGGGATAATCTCCCGTGATCATGATCACCCGCATTCCGGCGGCCCGGCATTCCGCCACCGCTTCGGGAACGTTGGCGCGCAGGGGATCGGCAAAACCCACCAGGCCGACATAGCGAAAATCGAATTCCTGCTGTGTGGCGGGCAGGGGACCGCAGGCCGGATCGCATGATCCTTCGGCGACCGCCAGAACGCGCACGCCGCTCGCGGCCAGTTCGTCCACCTGCTCCAGAATGCGACGGCGTTTCTCCGGCGGCATCCTGCACAGGCCGAGGATGGCCTCCGGTGCACCCTTGGCGAAAATTCCGTAATTCCCGCCCTCATTCCAGACATTGGTCATGGTGAACAATTCGGGGGTCAGGCCATAGCTTCGCAACAGCGTGCCCGTCCCGGTTTCGCCGTTCTCGCTTGCGAACGCCTCTTTCAGCGCCCTGTCCATCGGATCGGCGGAATGATGCGGACATGCCTTTCCCCCGGCTTCCAGCAGCGGCATTAGGGCCTGCGGCAGCGGCCCCGAACCTTCGCGCCAGACGTCCTGTTCGGTGGCGAGAACCTGCAGGCGCATGCGGTTCTCGGTCATGGTGCCGGTCTTGTCGGAACACAGCACGGTCGCTGAACCCAGTGTTTCGATGGCCGCCGCGCGCCGGGTCAGCACATGGGCGCGGGAGATACGCCAGGCGCCCATCGCCATGAACACCGCCAGCACCAGGGGAAATTCCTCCGGCAGGGTAGACATGCCGACCGCGATGCCGGACAGGGCCGCCTCAAGCCATGCGCCATTGCGCAAGCCCAGCAACAGCACCACGGCGGTCGCGACGATCGTTCCGAACAGTGCGAAATCACGCACCAGCCAGCGCAATTGAAGCTGCAGCCTTGGCTGCTCTGTAGCGATTGCTTCCAGGGATTTGCCGATTTTGCCCAGTTCGGTGTTGTGGCCCGGCGCGCATACGCGCGCTTCTGCCTGTCCGCGCACAAT
>JAFIHO010000240.1 GCA_017849395.1 Hyphomicrobiales bacterium | reverse complement strand
CCTGCGGCAGCGGACGCAGCCTGCCGTCATCGGCCACGCGCAGGATGGTCGTGACGGCTGAGGCCCACACCGACGCTCCCGGAACGGTGCAGGATCGCAACGCCTTGCCATCGACATGCACGGTGCAGGCGCCGCAGGAGCCGATACCGCAGCCATATTTCGCGCCGACCAGATTCAGATGGTCGCGCAACACCCACAGCAGCGGTGTCGCGGGATCGACATCATCGGCGAGCATCTCCTGCCGGCCATTGACGGTGATGTGCAGCATGTCCTGCTCCCAGTTGCGATACGGCGCGCAAGAGTGGGCCGGAAGGCACAGGCCCACAAGCGGCCACGGACAGCGGAAAAGAGCGCAAATTTCCGCTGTCTATTTTGCGGTACAGCAAATAGCAGGATCAAAAGAGGCAGGGCGAAAAACCCTGTCCTATTGCAGCGCGTCATAATCTGAGAACCACTCGCACCGGGCTGCGTGATAGCCGTTGCAATATCGCGCGCGACACTGCCCGGCGCGAGAGAGCGTGGTGCAATCGACAGGACGGCCTTCGCATCCGCCGCAAACACTTATCCAGGCCAATCCCCTGTGACCATTCAGGAATTTCGCGGCTTTTGGCTTGTGCGGCCAGCGTCTTCCTGCTCTCCTCCGCGCGGCTTTATAAAAATCTTTTCCGGGGTTTAGGGGGACGTTCATGCGCGCTTCGCAGCCGATCCGCTGGACGTTCCGCCACCCGGAGATAAAGGCCGGGGATGCGCAGGCCTGAAGCCGCCGCACACCAGGAAATGACGACGACAAGGGCGGCCCCGCGCCGCCAGGTGGAGGAATGACATGTTCCAGCAACTGCTGACGCCGGTGAATGACGATCTTCTTCAGTCCTTCCTGGTCGCGTCCATCCCGATCGTGGTGGTGCTGTTGATGCTGGGCGTGCTGAAGCGGCCCGCATGGCAGGCATCGCTGGCCGGTCTTGGCGTGGCGCTGGCCATCGCCATCGGCATCTGGCAGTTCCCCGTCAACCTGGCGCTGGCCAGCACCGCCAATGGCGTCACCTTCGCGCTGTGGCCGATCATGTGGATCGTGTTCGCTGCCCTCATTCTCTACAATGTCGCGGTGCTGTCGGGGCGGTTCGATGCGTTCCGTCGCTGGGTGCTGGCGCATCTGCCCAACGACAAGCGTATCGTGCTGATCGTGATCGGTTATGGCTTCGGATCGCTGCTGGAAGGCGTGTCCGGTTTCGGCGCGCCAGTGGCCATCACCGCTTCGCTGCTCATCATGCTGGGCTTCAAGTCGCTGGATGCTGTCGTTTATGCCCTGATGTTCAACACCGCCCCGGTCGCGTTCGGCTCGCTGGGCATTCCGATCACCACCCTGGCGGGCGTCACGGGCCTGCCCGCGTCCACATTGGGCGCGATGGTCGGCCGCCAGCTTCCGCTGTTCGCGCTGCTGCTGCCCTTTTATGTCATGGGGCTTTATGGCGGCCTGAAATCGGTGCGCCAGCTTTTCCCTGTGCTGCTGGTGGCGGGCGGCGCCTTCTCGCTGGGCCAGTTCTTCTCCTCCAACTACATGACCTATGAACTGACCGACGTGATTTCGGCCGGGTCGGCCCTGATCGCCACCGTGCTGTTCCTGCGCGTATGGCAGCCCGCGCCCAATGCGGAGTATGCGCTGGATGTTCCGGCCGAAGATCTGAATGCGCCGCATGCCTCTGTCGCCAAATGGCAGGGCTGGCTGCCCTGGCTCATCATGTGCGCGGTGGTGATGGTGTGGACGCACTTCAAAGTGGCCACCATGGGCCAGCAGGCCGTCGAATGGCCGGGCCTGCACAATCAGGTGTTCATCACATTGTATGGCAAGGCCTATGCCGCGGTGTGGAGCTTCCAGCCGCTGGCGACCGGCACCGCGATCCTGGTGACGGCCATCATCACCGCCATCGCGGTGGGCCTGCCCGTCGGCACCTTCTTCACCGCCGTCAGCACGGCCTGGAAGCAGATCCTGCTGCCCGCGCTGACGGTGATGGCGATCGTGGGCCTGGCCTATCTGATGAACTATTCCGGCATGACCTACACGCTGGGCAAGGGCGTCGCCGCATCAGGTCCGCTGTTCCCGCTGGTGTCGGCCTTCCTGGGCTGGCTTGCGGTGTTCCTGTCGGGCAGCGATTCCTCCGGCAATGCGCTGTTCGGAAATCTGCAGGTTGTCGCCGCCAATCAGGCCGGTCTCAATCCGGTACTGATGGCCGCCACCAATTCGTCGGGCGTCGTGTTCGCCAAGATGATCTCGCCGCAGAACATCGCGACCGGCGTTGCCATCAGCAACCTGAAGGGTCAGGAAAGCACGATCTTCGCGCGCACCTTCATGCACAGCATCGTGCTGACCCTGGTTCTGGGATTGCTGGTGTGGTGCCAGCAGCATTACTGGCCCTGGATCATTCCGCACTGACGCGCGAAGTTCCGCATCCGTTCCTTGCACTTTCGCCTGGATTCGCTGGCGGCTGCGGCTTGCCATCTGGTAATGAGGCGGCCTTGCACATGCATAACGGACGGACGCCATGTCGAACATGATCGAGAAGGACGGACTGGCGATCAGTCCGGCGCTGTATGATTTCGTGGAGCGCGAGGCGCTGCCCGGCACCGGCGTCGATCCGGCAAAATTCTGGGCGGGCTTTTCGCAACTGGCGCAGGACCTGGCGCCGAAGAATCGCGCCCTGCTGGCCGAACGCGACCGGCTTCAGGCGGCCATCGATGGCTGGCATCGCGAACACAAGGCGCGGCCCATAGACGCCGGGGCCTATACCGCCTTCCTGACAGAGATCGGCTATCTGCAGCCGGAAGGACCGGACTTCCAGATCGGCACGGAGAATGTCGATCCCGAAATCGCCACGACCGCGGGGCCGCAGCTTGTGGTGCCGCTGACCAATGCGCGCTTCGCGCTGAACGCCGCAAATGCGCGCTGGGGCAGCCTCTATGACGCGCTGTATGGCACGGATGCGATTGCGCAGGACGGCGAGCTTGCGCCGGGCAAGGGCTTCAACCCGGCGCGCGGCGCGAAGGTGATCGCGTTTGCGCGCGAATTCCTGGATCAGGCCGTGCCGCTGGATGGTGTGTCGCACAAGGACGCGGCGGGCTATACGCTGCTGCGCGGCGAGTTGAAGATCGCCATGCGCGACGGCAGCCGCGCCTCGCTGAAGGACCCGTCCCAGTTCAAGGGCTATCGCGGCCCGGGACAGAATCCGGAACTGATCCTGTTGCAGCATAATGGGCTGCATATCGAGATCCATATCGACCGCAGCCACATCATCGGCAAGACCGATCCGGCGGGCGTGAGCGATGTGGTGCTGGAATCTGCCATCACCACCATCATGGACTGCGAGGACTCCATCGCAGCGGTGGATGCCGAGGATAAGGCCTTCGCCTATCGCAACTGGCTGGGTCTGATGAATGGCAGCTTGACCGCGCGGTTCGCCAAGGGCGGGACGACGGTGGACCGCGCCCTCAATCCCGACCGCGAATATCTGACGCCCGATGGCAAGAAGCTGGTGCTGGTAGGTCGCAGCCTGCTGTTCATCCGCAATGTCGGTCATCTGATGACGAATGACGCCATCCGCCTGCCGGATGGCAGTGAGATTCCCGAAGGCATCATGGATGGCGTGATCACCAGCCTGGTGGCGCTGCATGACGGCAAGGGCAAAGTCAGCAACAGCCGCACCGGCGGCATCTATATCGTCAAGCCCAAGATGCACGGCCCCGCCGAAGTGGCCTTTACCAACACGCTGTTCGACCGGGTGGAAGACCTGCTGGGTCTCAAGCGCAACACCATCAAGATGGGCATCATGGATGAGGAGCGCCGCACGTCGGTGAACCTCAAGGAATGTATCCGCGCCGCGAAGGACCGGGTGGTGTTCATCAATACCGGCTTCCTGGACCGCACGGGCGATGAAATGCACACCTCCATGTATGCGGGCGCGATGGTGCGCAAGGGCGACATGAAGAGCGCGACATGGCTTGCCGCCTATGAGAACCAGAATGTCGATATCGGCCTGGCCTGTGGCTTCCAGGGCAAGGCGCAGATCGGCAAGGGCATGTGGGCGATGCCCGACCGCATGTCCGACATGCTGAAGGCCAAGATCGGACACCCCCAATCCGGCGCAAGCTGCGCCTGGGTGCCCTCGCCCACCGCCGCCACACTGCACGCGCTGCATTATCACCAGGTCGATGTGAAGGCGCGGCAGGACGAGATCAAAACGCGCGCCCGCGCCAAGGTCAGCGACATTCTCACCATTCCGCTGGCCGACCGGCCCAACTGGTCGCCAGCCGAAGTGCAGCAGGAACTGGACAACAATGCGCAGGGCATACTGGGCTATGTCGTGCGCTGGGTGGACCAGGGTGTCGGCTGCTCCAAGGTGCCGGACATTCACAATGTCGGGCTTATGGAAGACCGCGCCACGTTGCGCATCTCCAGCCAGCACATCGCCAACTGGCTGCTGCATGGCATCGCCGGCGAGGCGCAGGTGATGGAAACCATGAAACGCATGGCCGCAGTGGTGGACGAACAGAACAGGGGCGATGCGGCCTATACGCCCATGGCGCCGCTGTTCGAGGATTCCATCGCGTTCAAGGCGGCCTGTGACCTGGTGTTCAAGGGCAAGGAACAGCCCAATGGCTATACCGAGCCCCTGCTGCATCTGGCGCGGCGGGACGTGAAACAGGACTGATCCGTTAACGCTGAAGCAGCGGTCCGGCTTGTAAATTCGTCAGGCTTGCGGCTTACCCTGTCCGCCAGCCTGGGGATTGGGGACCAAAGCCGCGATGTCTGTACATGGCCTGTTGAACGGGATCGATCCGCGCCTGACCTGGCCGGGATTCCTGGTACTGCTGGTCATGGCGGGCGCGGCCATTGTGTTGCGCTTGATGCCGTCCGCATCCCGCCAGGGCTGGGTCCTGCCCGCGCTGCGCGGCGCCGTCATCCTGTTGGTGGCGGGGGGCCTGCTTCAGTTCGCGCTGGCCGTCTCCTACTTCTCTTATCCGCGCTATCTCGACTGGGCCGAGCCGATGATCGCGGCCGCGTCGTGGATCGGCTGGCGCGGCAGCCAGTTCTATCCGGCGCTGGATGGCGGGGACGTGATCGGCAACTGGTATGGGCCGCTGCTGTTCCACATCACCGGCTTCGGGTTGTGGCTGTTTGGGCCTTCCATCGAAACCTCGAAGATTCTCGGGGTGGTGGCTTTCCTTACGATACCGTTCCTGGCGTTTCACACACTGCGGCGTGCCGGCGCAAACCGGGGCGAGGCGCTGGGGCTGGCGCTGGCGCAGACCCTGCTGCAATCGGCCTTCGCCAACCAGTCGGTCGCGTTCGGGGTCCGCAGCGATCCGTTCCTGCTGCTGGGCGCGCAACTGGGCATATGCGTCGGCATGGGCCGCCCGAACCTGGGACGCGCGGCGCTTCTGGGTTTTTTGATGGGGTTGGCCGTCAATCTGAAAATCTTCGGCGCGTTCTTTTATCTGCCGGTCTTCGCCTATTTCATCCAGCGCGCGGGCGATTGGCCTGTGCGGATCAAACTGTTCCTGACGGCGGGGCTTTGCGGGGTGATCGCGCTGGTGGCGCCCTTTCTGCCGCATAGTGCTTCATTGCCGCGCTATATCGCGCTGTTCGGGCTGAGCGGAGAGCATGGCCTGTCGCGCTGGATATTCCAGATGAACATGGCCTTTCTGGCGATGCTGCTGTGCCCGCTGGCCTGGCTGTATCTGGTGTTCCGGCCCCGGTTGCCCGAGGCGCTTTTGTGGTTCGGCGCGGCGGCGATTCCGTCGCTTGCGGTGGTGACCATATTGGGTGCGGTGAATGGCGGCGGGCCTTACAACCTTCTGTCTTTCGCGCCGACCATCGCCTGGGCGCTGGTGCAATTGCTGGTCATCATCCGCGGCGAAAGCCGCGACGAACGCCGCATTCGTCTCAGCCTGTTCGCGCTGACGGCCGCCTTCCTGATCGGGTATTCGCCGGTGGTGGCTTCGTCATGGGACAAGATCTTGTTGCAGGCGTCGGACAGGGCGGAGGTGCGCCAGGCGCGCGCGCAGATCGCGGCTTACATGGCGGCGCATCCGGATCGCACGCTGGAAGTGGGACCGGGCGCGTTGCATGACCTGCGCGTCATGCCGGTGTTTCGCGGCGATCCGCTGCCGATCGACGGCCAGACCTGGGCCGATCTCAAATCCGGCGGCGTGAGCGAGGCACTGCCGCGCGCGACCATCGAAAGCTGCCGGGTGGACGACTGGCTGATGCCCGCGAAGGAGCCGATCTTCCGCGCCGAATACGGCCCGCTGCCGTTCAGCCCCGGCTTCTACGAAGAATTCCGCCGCCATTACCGCAAGGAAGATGCGGGCGAGATTTTCGACCGCTGGTCCTGCGTGACGAAGAGCTGACGGCCCTCAGGCCGCCAGCTTGTCCAGCGCCTTCAGGATCGCGTCCGTCATGCCGGTGGTGCCCACCTTGTTCATGCCGGGCTGCATGATGTCGCCGGTGCGATAGCCATCGGCCAGCACCTTGTCGACCGCCTTTTCCAGCCGCGTCGCTTCGTCCTTCAGGCCGAAGGAAGAGCGCAGGCACATGGCGAAGGAGAGGATGGACGCAATCGGATTGGCCAGGCCCTGGCCCGCGATGTCGGGCGCGCTGCCATGGATCGGTTCATACAGCGCCGACGGCAGACCGTTCGGCTTCTTGTCGCCCAGCGAAGCGGAGGGCAGCATGCCGATGGAGCCGGTCAACTGCGCCGCTTCGTCCGACAGCACGTCGCCGAACAGATTGTCGGTGACCAGCACGTCGAACTGTTTGGGATTGCGCACCAGCTGCATGGCGGCGTTGTCGGCGAGGATGTGGTTCAACTCCACATCCGGATATTCGCGCGCATGCAGGGCGGTGATGACTTCCTTCCACAGCACGCCGGTCACCATCACATTCGACTTTTCCGCCGAAGTCACCTTGTTGCCGCGTACCCGCGCCATGTCGAAAGCGACGCGGCACACCCGCTCGATCTCGCTGGTGGTATAGACGCCGGTATCGACGGCACGCTTCTGGCCATCCGGCAGGAGGGTGGTTTCCTTCGGGAGACCGAAATAGACGCCGCCCATCAACTCGCGCACGATGAGGATATCGAGGCCGGACACGATTTCCGGCTTCAGGGTCGAGGCATCCTTCAGCGCATCGAAGCACAATGCAGGACGCAGATTGGCGTAAACGCCCATGTCCTTGCGCACGCGCAGCAGTCCGCGTTCGGCGCGCTTTTCGAAAGGCAGGCCATCCCATTTCGGGCCGCCGACCGAACCCATCAGCACCGCATCGGCTGCGATGGCCTTCACAAAGGTCTCGTCCGGATCGGGACGACCGGTGGCATCGATGGCCGCGCCGCCCAGCAGGGCTTCCTCAGTCTTGTAGGGGAGACCCTTCTGACCATACCAGCCGGCGACACGCATGGTGGCGTCCAGCACTTCGGGACCGATGCCGTCACCCGGCAGCAGCAGCAGCTTATATTCGTTCATGATGTGTCGCTCCGGCGCGGGCTGTTAAACCCAGGGCGCTTGTGTGTGTTGTTGCTTTTCGAAGGCCGCGATCTTGTCGTCGGACCGCATGGTCAGGCCGATATCGTCCCAGCCATTGAGCAGGCATTGCTTGCGGAACGCATCGACCTCGAAGGTGATGCAGCCGCCATCGGGACCCCGGATTTCCTGTTTCTCCAGGTCGATGGAGATCACGGCATTGGCGCCGCGCTCGGCATCGTCCATCAGCTTGTCCACCTGCTCCTGCGGCAGCTTGATCGGCAGGATGCCGTTCTTGAAGCAGTTGCCATAGAAGATGTCGGCGAAGCTGGGTGCGATGATGCAGCGGATGCCGAAATCCAGCAGGGCCCAGGGCGCTTGCTCGCGGCTGGAGCCCCAACCGAAATTGTCCCCCGCCACCAGGATCTTGGCCTTGCGATAGGCGGGCTTGTTGAGCACGAAGTCCGGCTTCTCGCTGCCGTCGGGATTGAAGCGCATCTCGTCGAACAGGGCCTTGCCCAGCCCGGTGCGGTGGATGGTCTTCAGATACTGTTTGGGGATGATCATGTCGGTGTCGACATTGATCATGTTGAGAGGCGCCGCGACGCCTTCCAGCTTGTTGAATTT
>JAFIHO010000239.1 GCA_017849395.1 Hyphomicrobiales bacterium | reverse complement strand
TCGGCTTCCAGGAAGGCCTGGCCGATGTCAAAGCCAAGTTCCACTTCCAGCTTCACGTCCTTCAGCGTTTTTTCGATCGGCGCGTGCGGGACCTTGTAGCGGCGGTCGTTGGAGATGTCGTTGTTATAGCTCCATTCATGGATGCCCATTTTCTGGCTGGACAGGTTCACAGTTGGCGGCGGGCGCAGGACGACATTCTTTCCCTGGCACAGAAGGTCGATGGAGACGGCCGCGTCGTGGCCATGCGCCACCGCCCAGATGATATTCTTGGGGCCGAACGCCGCGTCGCCGCCGAAGAACACTTTCGGATTGGTGGATTGCATGGTGCGGGGATCGACCTTGGGCATGTCCCATTTGTCGAATTCCAGGCCGATGTCCCGCTCGATCCAGGGGAAAGCGTTCTCCTGCCCCACTGCGACCAGCACATCGTCGCATTCCATCACCACATCCGGCTCACCCGAGGGCACGAGGCTGCGGCGGCCCTTGGCGTCGAATTCCGCTTTCACCTTCTCGAACTTCACGCCGGTCAGCTTGCCGCCGGTGTGCAGGAATTCCCTGGGCACCAGGAAATTATGAATCGGGATGCCTTCATGCATGGCGTCTTCCTTTTCCCAGGGAGACGCCTTCATTTCCTCGAAGCCGGAGCGGACGACAACATCCACCTTCTCGCCGCCCAGGCGGCGGGAGGTGCGGCAGCAATCCATCGCCGTGTTGCCGCCACCCAGCACGATCACCCGCTTTCCGATTTTCGTGGTATGGCCGAACGACACCGAAGACAGCCAGTCGATACCGATATGGATGTTCGCAGCGGCTTCCTTGCGGCCGGGAATGTCCAGTTCGCGCCCGCGCGGCGCGCCGCAGCCGATAAAGATCGCGTCGTAATTCTCGGCCAGCAGCGCCTTGAGCGAATTGACCTTCTGGCCCAGTCGCAGTTCCGGCTGAAGGTCGAGAATATAGTTCACTTCCTCGTCCAGCACGGTTTCGGGCAGGCGGAATTTCGGAATTTGGGTCCGCATCATGCCGCCCGCCGAAGCGTCGCCGTCATACAGCACCACGGTGTAGCCCAGCGGCAGCAGATCACGCGCCACGGTGAGCGAGGCCGGCCCCGCCCCGATAAGCGCCACGCGCTTGCCGTTCTTTTTCGCGGCGGGCGCGGGCATGTGGGCGCGCACATCGTCCTTGTTGTCGGCGGCGACGCGCTTCAGGCGGCAGATCGCTACCGGCTGCGCCGCCCCAGTCACTTCTTCGACGCGTCCGCGCCTGCAGGCGGGCTCGCACGGGCGGTCGCAGGTGCGGCCAAGCACCCCCGGAAACACATTCGAGTGCCAGTTGACCATATAGGCGTCGGCATAACGCCCCGCGGCGATCATGCGGATATATTCGGGCACCGGCGTGTGGGCGGGACACGCCCATTGGCAATCGACGACCTTATGAAAGTAATCGGGATTGGCGGTATCGGTTGGCGCCATGCCGCCACCGCCGGAGGGAGTGGAAAGGCCGGACCGTGCATCCGGTCTGGACCGGGACGGCTCACTGACTGCTGGACTGCTCATGTCGCCGATCGTTTCTCCAGTGACTCGCCTGATACGAGACCAACGGCAGATGATGTTTCAGCGTGATGTGCTTCGCGTCGGTCCTGTTCTTTGTTGATACGCAGCGTGTCCGGTGAACGAACGCCGGGATTTTCTATGGACGGATACTAGCGGGAGCGGCGGATCGGCAAAAGGGTTCCGTCACCCGGCAGCGTCAAGTTGCTTAACAGCAAGCCTTCGCACGCGCAGCACGAACGCCGGCATATGTACGGAGCAATGGGGGATCGGGCCGGATTGGAGAGGCGGATTGGAGAGGCGGATCAGACCGGCAGCAATGCCATGCCCCGGAAAATCTTCTGGCCGATGGTGAGAGCCGCACCCAGCAACGCTTCGCGCGCCTCGTGCAATTGGGCTTCGTCCATGCAGGCCGCGTCATCGGTGGCCGAGACCGCCGCCACTGTGCGGCCATCGGAATCGCAGATCGGCACGGCGATGGAGCGCATGCCGGGCGCCGCTTCTTCATTATCCAAGGCGAAGCCGCTGGCGCGCACCCGTTCGATCTCGGCGCGCAGAAGATCGGGATCGGTGATGGTGCGAGGCGTCAGCGCAATGAAATCGCTGTCCTGGATGAAGGCATCCAGCGCACAGGGTGACAGCGAGGCCAGCAGCACCTTGCCCAGCGCCGAGCAATAGGCCTCATGGCGCTCTTTCGCCCGGCTTCCGGCGGCGAAATGGGTGGAGTCGTCGAACTGTGCGATATGGGCGACCATGCCGTCCTGCAGCACACCCAGGTGCACAGTCAGATCCAGTCGGTCCGAGATTTCCTTCAGCACGGTCTGGGACGAGTCGCGCAACAGGTCTTCGACCGCCACATCATGGGACAGGGATACCAGGGTCATGCCCAGCCGGTACCGGCCATCGGGGCCCCGCATGACCGCGCCGATGTCTTCCAGGGTCTGGATCAGGCGATGGCCCGACGCCTTGGGTAGGCGAGCGCGCTGGCTGAGTTCCTGACTGGTCAGGCCTTCTTCGGCGCCACGAAAGGCGCGCAGCATGATGAATGCTTTGCGAACCAGTTTATTTTTCGGTTCAACGGCACCATTGATGCGCTGCAGCATGAAGCCCCTCCCGCAAAAACTGTAACTGCTTCCTGACGGATTATTGTTTGAGGCCCGATATTTCGGTTGCCGTTTCTGGATGCCGACTTTGCCGCGCATCCGGGAATTGCTGTGTACGCCCCCGCAACCCCGACTATCGCGGTCGTTTTGAGAGGGTTGCGGCAATGTGTCAAGAGTTGACATATCGTATAGGGAAACGGTCTGACAAATCGCGCAGGGGGCCCGGGAAGTCCTTCCCAGGCCGGGGCGAATTCCGGCATATCGCGGGCCATGACCAACGCACAGTCATGGCTCGCGGAGGCGGGCACCAGGCACGATAGGGGTGACCTGGGAGGAGCGGAGACGCTCTATCTCCAGGTGCTGCGTGTGGTGCCGGATAGTTTCGAGGCGCGACACGGGTTGGGCCTGATCCGCCTGCGCCAGGGACGAACCGGCGAGGCGCTGGAGCTGATCGGCGGTGCCTTGGCCCTCGCGCCGGGCAGGCCCGAAGCCCTGTGCAACTATGGCAATGCCTTGCGGGCGGCGGGGCGTTTTGCGGAGGCATTGGCCAGCTATGACCGCGCGTTGGCTGCGCAGCCGAAGATGATGCAAGCCCTGTTCAATCGCGGCAATGTGTTGAGCGACATGGGCCGTTTCGCGGAGGCAGTGTCCAGCTTCGACGGCGCGCTGGCGGTGCAGCCCAACCTGGCGCAAGGCTGGAACAATCGCGGCAATGCGCTGCGGGAGTTGAAACAGTTTCGCGCGGCGCTGGAAAGTTATGGACGCGCCCTGACGCTTCGACCCGGCCATGCACCAACGCTGAACAATCGGGCGCTTGCCTTGCGGGATTTGGGGCTTCTGCCGCAAGCGCTGGAGAGCAGCGGCCAGGCGGTGGCGGCGGCGCCCCGTTTTGCCGACGCGCTGCATACGCACGGCAGCATCCTGTCCGAACTGAACCGGCCATTGGAGGCGCATGACTGTTTCGAGCGGGCGGTTGCCGCCGATCCCGGGCATCCATTCGCGCTCGGAGCGCTGGCCCACAGCGCGCTGGTCCTGTGCGACTGGAGCCGGACAGACAAGATCGCGGATATGCTCAAGGCCGACATACTGGCTGGGCGCGGCGCGATCCAGCCTTTCACGCTGATGGGCTATTGGGACGACAGCGTTCTGCAACGTCGCTGCGCGGAGAATTATTTGCGGCATATGATGCCGGTGCGGCCAGAGCCGCTGTGGCGGGGTGGAACGCGGCGTCCCGGGAAAATCCGGCTGGCCTATCTGTCGGCCGATTTCCGCAACTCTGCCGCCGCCTATCTTACGGCGGAACTGTTCGAGCGGCATGACCGCGAGCGGTTCGAAGTAACCGCGATATCTTTTGGCCCTGACGATGGCAGCGCGATGCGCGTCCGGCTGATGAAGGCGTTCGATGCTTTTCATGACGTGCGCGGACACAGCGACCGGGAGGCAGCCGAGCTGATCCGGTCGCTGGATGCGGACATCGCCATCGACATGATGGGATATACGTTACATTCACGGCCCGCGATCCTGGCCCACCGACCCTGTCCCGTACAGGTCAGTTTCCTCGGCTATCCGGGCACCATGGCGGCGGACTTCATCGATTATGTGATCGGTGACGAGATCGTACTGCCGCAGGACCGACAGGCCCATTATGCGGAGAAGATCGCAAGACTGCCGGGCAGCTATTATCCCGTCGTTTCCACAAACGCCATCTCCCCGCAAACTCCGTCGCGGAAAGAGGCGGGATTGCCCGAAAAGGGCTTCGTCTTCTGTTGTTTCAATAATGGTTGGAAGATCAGCGCGCGGATGTTTTCTGTGTGGATGCGACTGCTGGCGAAGAAGCCGGGTAGCGTGCTGTGGCTGTTGGATCCCGGCGCGGAAGCACGGGCCAATCTGCGACAGGCCGCGGCGGCGGGGGGGATTGATGTCGACCGTCTGGTGTTTGCGGAACGCACGGCCCCCGACCGCCATCTGGCCCGGCACAGGCTGGCCGATCTTTTTCTCGATACCCTGCCCTACAACGCCCACACCACGGCCTGCGATGCCCTATGGGCCGGTTTGCCGGTCGTTACCTGCATGGGCGAGAGCTTTGCAGCGCGGGTGGCGGCGAGCCTGCTCCATGCCATCGGCATGCAGGAACTGATGACGAGTAGTCTGGATGCCTATGAGGCGCTGGCGCTCGAGCTGTCGCACGACAGCGAGCGGCTGGAGGCTTTGAGGGACAAGCTGGCGCAGAACCGGCTGACCACCCCGCTGTTTGATGCCGCGGCGTATCGCGGCCATCTTGAAGCCGCCTACGTTTCGATGTGCGGGAACGTCTGAGCGACGGGGCGAGCCTCAGCCAATCGCGTCCCGATCCGAACCGACAAAGAAAAAAGGCCCCCGTCGCCGGGGGCCTTCGTTCTTCGCGATGCGTTTCAACTAGTTGTTGAAGCGCACGCCGACGCGATACATGCGGCCGATCACGTCATACAACGTGTTGTTGACGTTGGAGCCACCGGTGTTCGGCGGTTCCTGGTTCGCGATGTTGTCGATCTTGAAATAGAACTGGGTCTTGTCATCCCAGTTGTAGCTGCCGCCAACGTCCAGAT
>JAFIHO010000238.1 GCA_017849395.1 Hyphomicrobiales bacterium | reverse complement strand
GCTGCTCGCCTTTCCGCTCGCCGAACCGGCCGGAAAATTGCTGTCCCGCCTGGAAGAAGAAGCCGCCGCTGCCGCGCAGGAAGTCGGTGAAGCCGGTGGCGAGGATGCGGATCGGGCATTGCTGGGCCGGTTGGCCGGCCTGGCCGGCGAGGCGCAGGCATTGCTGGGCCGGACAAGCTTTCGCTTTTCCGCCGCCAGCGCCTATTACGGCCTGGTCCGCGAGCGCACAGAACAATTGCGCGAAACGCGGCTGGAGGGGCGGACCACCATCGCCGAATTCATGGAGCGGCGGCTTGCGCCGGCAATGCGGACCTGCACCGCTGTTGCCGAGCGGCTGCAAGGCGTGGTCGCGCATATCGCCACGACATCCCAGCTTCTCAATACCCGTGTCGATGTCGCCGCGGAAGTGACCAATGGGCGCCTCCTGTCCTCGATGGACCGGCGCGCGCGCCTGCAATTGCGATTGCAGCAAACCGTCGAAGGCCTTTCGGTCGCGGCGATATCCTATTACGCGCTGGGCCTGCTGAACTATGTCTTCAAGGCCGCCGATATCTTCTGGAAGCATTTCGATCCCGCCATTGCCACAGGCCTCTGCGCACCGCTGGTGGTTGCGACGGTCTGGCGGGCGCTGCACCGCGTTCGGATCAGAATGATGTCCGAGGATCGCCCGGACAATAACTCTGGCTATTCCGGAACCCCACATTGATGGCGGTGGCGGCACGCATCGGTTCACGCGGGTCTGCGCTCGCCATAACGCAAAGCCGCCTGGTCGCGTACATGCTGGCGCGGGCCGGGAACACACCGGACAACGGCTTTCCTATCGAGAGTTTTGTGACGAGCGGCATCCGATGGATTTGTATCGCCGGCTCGGCCAGCCTGAAGATCGTCACCGCGGCTAAGCGGGCCTTTCTGGCGGCGCTGAACGGCTCGTGCAGAACTCCCACCACCGCGCTGGCCACGATCCAATCAAACGAGATTGTCTTCCTGGGGGAACTGCTCACGCCCGACGGAAAGCATCGCAGGCGACATACTACGTCCGCGCCTCTTATGGACGCACCGATGCGCGTGGCACAAACGCCCGGCGAAAGGCTGGCCGCGGAAATACGTGAAGAGGCGGGCGCCCCGTATAAGCCGGATCGGGCTCAGGGGTGGTAAGGCGGAAGGTACTTTCAGAGGGCCGCAGCCTGCCTGTTCATGCGCCAGATGGTGAAATTGAGCATCGCCGCGAAACTCACCCAGCACAGATAGGGCAACAGCAGCCAAGCCGCCTGAGGTTCAAGCGGATGGAAAACCAGCATCGTCGCGGCAATCGAAAGCCACAGAAGGATGATGTCGGCGAAGGCGAGGTCCGGGCGGCGCAGACCGAAGAAAAATCCCGACCAGGCCGCGTTGAAGCAAAGGCTCACGCCATAGATCGCGAATGCGGGCTCGATAAACCCGGCCCGGCGCCACAGCAACCATCCCGAAATTGCGATCGTCAGGTACAGCAGCGCCCATGCCGGTGCGAAAAGCCATCTGGGCGGACGCCACCAGGGCTTCGCCAGCCGCTCATACCATTCGCCGGGACGAAAAATCGCGCCCGACATCGCAGCCGCCAGGCATATGCCGACGAATCCGAGCAAGGCGATGGCAGAATGTGTATCCATGAGCACATACTATGCATGATTGTTGGTTCGAATGGCAGTGAGGGGGGCGCCGTTTTTTGGAGGGCGGCACGAAGCTGTTGTTGCGGAATTTGCGGGGGGAAGCAACCGCCCGGCCGCCGGTCTGTCTGATGCGCCAAGCAGGCCGCTATCTGCCGGAATAGCGCGCTGCGCGCAAAGGCGAAGGACTCATCTGCTTCTGCCAGACGCCGCGACTGGCGGCGGAAGTGACGCAGCAGCCGGTACGCGGCCCGGCATGGACAGGGCAATTCTTTTCGCCGACATCCTGCTGATCCCGCATGCGATGGGCCAGCTCGTGCGCGGAATTGGCGGGCGTAGCGAAAGTATCGCCCGCCAGCGCAGTGCTCTTCACGATCATGGGGAGCGTGAATCTGAAGGGACGGTTATCGTGCTTTTGCCTCGCTGTTTTGATAAATCTTCGCGAGGCTTCAAAGTTTTTGGGACATATCGAACGGGAACCGCGAAAAGCGCGGCCCGCGTTCTTGTGAATGCATAAGTTCCCGGACCATCAGAATGATTAACCTCTATGCGGTACGATCTTCCCGGTTCTGAAAATCCGGTGCCGCGATGAACACGAGCGAAGTCGAGATCTGGCGCACAGCTCACCTGATGATCGAGCATTATGGCGAAGGGGCCGTATGGGCCTGTCTGATGCGCGCGGATGACTCCGCGGAAAAAGGCAGCGATCAGAATTACAAAGTGTGGACGCGCATATTGACTGCTGTCCGCGCCCTGTCGCGACGCCCGCAATATGGCGACGCGATCCACTAATCCCGCTTCCCTGCGGGCGCTTTGCGTTCAGTGCCTGACGCCGGGCAAGGGAAGCCAGGCCGCGCGATCCATCTGGTTGGATGTCAGCCAAAGATTGCCGTCAACGATCTGCGCCGTTGAGACGCCGCCGAACTCCGCGATGGCCGGGCCATAAGCCACCACACGATATGTCGCGGTGGCAGGATCGAGCCGCGCGACCACCCAGCCGCGATGACAGGCGGGATCGAGTTTCTTCTCGACCATTTCCTTGCGCGTTCCGTTGCAGGCCGGTTCGTCCTCCATCACACCTGCCGTGAGCAACTGGTCACCGCTCCAGTGGATGTTGTCGACATTGAACCATTTCAGTTCCGCCCGCCGAAGCGGCCGGGACGTGTCGGCCAGTGAATAAATATCGACGGAGTGGCTGCCCGAAACGGCGAGATAGATTTCCTTCTCGTCCTTTGAGATTTCGATGCCGTTGTTGCCCGCCAGTTCCGTGCCGGGCATCAGGCGCCAGGTCTTGTCGGCGGGCTTCCATTGATAAAGACCGCCCGTGATCTTGCCGACGAAATAGTCCGCCTGGGTGGCGCCGTTCTTCATCTGCACATTGAGATAGATGGTTCCATCCGTCGCGGCGGTGACGCCGTTGCCGCGCAGATTGTCCGGCACCCGGGCGCAGCCGGTCCAGTGCAGCGCCGGTTGCGCGCCACGCGCATCCAGGGCGAAGACCTGTACGCTTTCGAACGGCGCATGCGTGACGGTGTAATATGTGAAAAGCCCCGGTGTGCGCGTGGGGCGGATCGCAACGCCATGGGCGTTCAGCACCTTCGTATCCGGCATGGCGGGACAATCGGGATAGGTCTTCCGGTCGGGCCTGACCTGACTGAGGTCGAGCTGCCGCGCGGTTTTGGTTTGCGTGTCGATGAGGCCCCAGCCGCCGCTGCCCGCCGAGCCGCCATAGAGAATGTATTTCGTGCCGGGGATGAGCAGGAAATCTTCGGGCTTTCCCAGATTGCAGACGTAATTCAATCCCATGGCTGGGGTGCACGGCATCGGCGCGGCGGAGGAGGATTGGGCCGCGGCGGGTAGGCACATGGCGAGCAGCGCCCCGCTGGCGGCAAAACAGCGTTTCATGCGTTCCGGCTCCCCTTGCTGATATTATGCGCGGGATTTGGCCCGATCCGGCCCGATCCGCGCAACCGCTATTCCGGGTGGAAGGGCACTATTTCCAGAGGTCCGGTTGCAGTTGTCCAGGCGCTGCCTCAAAATATGGGAAAGGACCGGCAGGCTGACGGCATAAATGGAAGAATATCGCCGCCACCTGGACCGTGGCTTCAACTGGCTGGGCGGCGCTGCCGCCGTCGCGCGGGTCATCGACCTGTGCTGCATCCTGATCGTTCTTCTGTATCTGACCAAGGAACAGGTGGGCATCGCGGCGCTGGTGGTTGCGTTCGCCGCCATGATCGATGCGCTGGATGGATTGGGCACGGGCGATGCGCTGGTGCAGGCGTCGAATGTAACGTCCCGGCAGCGCGATACGGTTTTCTGGTTTAATATCGGTACGGCGTTGCTGGTTGCGCTGGTGACTGCGGCCTTCGCCCCGCTGGCGGCCGCAATTTTCGGCATAGCCGGAATGGCAGGTTATCTGTTGCTGGTCGCGGCCAAGCAGCCGCTGACCGCGCTGGCCGTGGTGCCGATGGCGATGCTGAACCGGAGCCTGGCCTATGAGCGCATCGCCTTGATCAATGTCACGGCGTCGTTTGTCAGTGCGACGACCCGGGCGGGGCTGGCGATCGCGGGCGCGGGTACCTGGTCGCTTGTGGTGGCCTATGCCGCCCAGGGGATCATGATAGCGGTCGGCGCGTGGATCGCGTCGCCGTTCCGGCCCTCGCTCTGTTTCGACTGGCGCGCGATCCGTCCGCTGGCGCGGTTCGGCACGCGTTCGGCCAGTTCCACCCTGTTCGAGCAGATCTTCAAGAATATCGATTTCCTGCTGATCGGATGGTTCTATGGCGCGGCGCCGCTGGCGATCTATCGCGTCGCGTTCGACCTGGCGATGGAGCCCGCCATGGCGGTCAGCACCCTGATCCATCGCACGGCCCTGCCGGTTTTCGCGCGTGTGGCGGCGGCGAAAGAAAAACTGGCGGAGGCGCTGTCCTGGTCGCTGGGGCGGGTTGTAAGCCTGGTGGCGCCGCTGACCGCCGGTCTGGTGCTGGCCGCCGATCCGTTGATGCATTTGCTGCGCGACAGTGACGGGCACTCCTATGCCGCCGCGGCGCTGCCGCTGAAGATTCTGGCGATAGCGGCGTTGCTGCGGGTGACGATGCAGTTGCTGATGCCCGTGCTGATCGGATCGGGACGGCCCGGCATGGCCGCACGGCTTTCGGGCCTGACGCTGTTGCTGCTCAGCGGCGGCGTTCTTGCGACATGCCTGATCTTCCCGGCCCCGTTCGGCATCACCGCCGCGTCGCTGGTGTGGCTGCTGGTCTATCCGCCGCTGATGCTGTGGGCGGTTCTTTATGTGAAACAGCATTGGGACATGCAGCTGTATCGGCTGCTACAGGCCTTCATCGTGCCGCTGGCGGGGATTGCCGGCCTGCTGATCGTGGTGAAGGGGGCGCAAGCGATGGCGGGCGACGAGGCGCATATCGCGGCCTTCATCGTGGCGGGCGCGACGCTGGCCACCTATGGCGGGCAGTATCTGTGGTCGCGCCGTGCGGTGCAGGTTTCGGCATGACGGCAGGCGCGCTTGCCGCTTCCGCGGCGGGATCGTACACAGGTCCGGCAAGATGACAGGCGGACCATGATATCGCGATCCCATGGCGTGCGGGCGGCCATTCTGCTGACAGGATTGCTGTTGGCGGGCGGAGGCGCGAGCGCCCAGGCGCTCGACAATTGCAACGAGTCCGATCCGGCCCAGGTGCGGCTGAAGGTCGAGGTGCGCGGCATGCGCAATACCAACGGCAATGTCACCATCACCATCTATCCCGACGATGCGGAGCATTTCCTGGATGGCAAATGGAAGGTGGCGCGTCAGATCCTGCCGGTCACGCTACCCCTCATCCGCGCCTGCTTTGTCCTGCCCAAGGCGGGCTATTACGCCGTGGCAATGCAGCATGACGAAAATAACAATCAGCATTTCGACACCACCGCCCTGGGCATTCCCGCCGAGGGCTGGGGGTTTTCGCGCGATCCCAAACTCTATATCGTACCGCCCAAGCTGGGTCAGGTGCGCATCCCCGTCCAGGTCGGCGACAATCTGGTCAAGGTTCAGATGAAGTACTGGTGAGGCGCGTCAGGCCTGTGCGGCACGCCGTGCGGCGGGGATGAGGCCCATCTGCCGTCCCACCGTGGCAAAGATGTCCAGCGCCAGGTCGATCTGCGCCGTCGAATGCGCCGCGCTGACGCTGGAGCGCAGCAGGGCCAGGCTGCGCGGCGTAGCGGGCGGCAGGCTGACATTGGTGTAGAGCCCCGCTTCCAGCAGATTGCTCCAGAAGGCGAAGGCGGTTTGCGGGTCCGGCATGATGGAGGACACGACGGGGCTCGGCTCCGGCCCCAGCTCGAAACCCAGCGCTGAGAGGCCCGCATAGAAGCGTTCGGCATTGTGGATCAGCTGATGGCGAAGCTGGGGGCGTAGGCGAATCTGATGCAGCGCTTCCGTCGCGGCGGCGATGATGGATGGCGGCAGCGACGCGGTGAACATGTAGGGACGGCTCACGACCCGCAGGATGTCGAAGCCCGGCATGTCGCTGACGCAGAAGCCGCCCACGCCGCCCAGGCTTTTGGAGAAGGTGCCGACGATGAAATCCGCGTCGACTTCCACGCCCGCCGCCTCGGTCAGGCCGCGGCCCGTCTCGCCCAGCACGCCCAGCGAATGCGCTTCATCCACCAGCAGATAGGCACCATGCGCACGTTTCACCTGGGCGAAGTCCCGAAGGGGGGCGGAATCGCCCAGCATCGAATAAATGCCTTCCACCACCACGATCTTGTCGCCCGGCGTTCCGGCCAGACGCCCCAGGCGCTTGTCGAGATCGTCGGGGTCGTTGTGACGGAAGCGGATGATCTGGGCAGAACCCAGATGGCTGCCGTCATAGATGCTGGCGTGGGAGTCGGCGTCCAGGATCAGATAATCGGTCTTGCCCGCCAGCGCGGAGAGAATGCCCAGGTTGGCCTGATAGCCGGTCGAAAACACCATGGCGTGACGGCGGCCATAAAAGTCGGCAAGCGCCTGTTCCAGCTTGCGGTGCCCCGCATAGCTGCCATTGGCGATGCGTGAGCCGGTTGTGCCGGTGCCCAGATGTTGGGTCGCCTGCACCGCCGCGTCGATCACCGCCGGATCGTAGGTGAGGCCGAGATAATTGTTCGTGCCCAGGAGCAGGATGGAGCGCCCGCCGATGCGCGCTTCGACGGGGGAAAGAACCTCGTCGAACGCCACATTGAAGGGATTGGCGCCCGCAGTCTCAAGCTTCCCATACTGGGCCGCCAGCGCCGCGAATTTATCGAGTAACGCCATGGGCTATTGCACGCCCTTGAGGGCGCGAACGGTGGCAACAAGGTCGCCCAGGGTCTCGACCTCCGCGATGCGGTCGAGCGGAACCGATATGTCCAGCCGGTCCTCGATCTCCATCACGAAATCCATCACCGCCACGGAATCCAGCCCCAGCTCGTTGACGATATGGGTATCGTCCGTCAGCGCGATGGGCTTTTCGAGCTTCGCGCGCAACATCCCGAAAACCGTCTCGTGTATGTCCGTAACGGACGTATTCATGATTATGCCGCGCCCTTCGACAGCAGGCCGGTCCGTTGAGGCCGCAGCCAGGAGATTTCGGGACGGTTATAGAGGCTGGATCGGGCCTACCACAAGTACGGCATGGAAGGCCGCTGTCCACAAGGCCGACCGCCGTGTTCCGGGCGCCGGAAAGGCTTGCCCCGGAACAGCCAGCCCCGGCACAATGCCGCCCGGGGATGGGCCGGGGACAGGGATGGAGCATACAGGGCCGTGATCATAACTCGCTATCTGATAGGCGAGATTGCCAGGCCGCTGGTGGTGACGCTTGCCATTCTGGCGACATTGTTCGGCAGTTACAGCGCCGCGGGCTTTCTGGCGGATGCCGTGAACGGCCTTTTGCCCACCGAGGCCATCGCCATCCTGATCGGGCTGAAGGTGCTGATCGCCCTTGAGGTGCTGATTCCCATATCCCTTTACATTGCAGTGGTATTGGCGTTCGGGCGGCTGAACAGCGATTCCGAAATGACCGCGATGTTCGCCCTGCGGGTAACCCCGGCGCGGGTGATGGCGGCGGTGGTGATGCTGGCTGGCACCCTGGCGGTGCTGGTCGCGGGACTTTCGCTGTTCGCGCGGCCCTGGGCCTATCGGACCACGCACGAAACCATCCATCGCGCCGAAGGCCTGTTGAACATGCGGGCGATGGAGGCGGGGACCTTTTATATCGGAGAGAATGGCGACCGCGTGATTCATCTGACGCACCGGGACAATCCCGATGCCCCCGCGCGCGATATTTTTGTCCGGCTCAATCGGGGCGATCATACCGAAGTGATTTACGCGCGCCTCGCCTATCAGATGCACAAGCCGGGCGAGGAAGGCAGCAATGTCTATCTGGCCGGAGCGCGCATCTATGACCTGGCGAAAGGCCCCGGGCGCGGCGACCGGATGCTGTCGGTGGATGGCATCGTGCTCAATCCCAACAACCAGGCGCTCGATCCCCTGCAGTATAAATCGGCATCGGCTTCGACTGGCCATCTGCTCACATCCCGCGCGCCGGAGGATGTGGCGGAACTGCAGTGGCGTTTCTCCAATCCGATTTCGACGCTGCTGCTGGGCATGCTGGCGGTTCCGCTCAGCCGGTCACGTCCGCGCCAGAACCGTTATGCCCGCATGGGTACGGCCATTCTGGTCTATTCGGGTTATTACCTGCTCTCCATGACCGCCAGGACATGGGTGCAGCACGGCACAGTGCCGCCCCTGCCCGGCCTGTGGTGGGCGCCCAGCCTGCTCGCGCTGACATTGGCGGCGGCGCTTCTGGCGCCCGATATCCGCATCTGGTTCGCGCGGCGCGCGCACGCATTGCAATCCGTCAGTCCATGAACCGGCTGGACAGGTATATCGCGGGCGCCGTGTTGCGCAGCCTGCTGACGGCCGGCGCGGGACTTGCCGCGCTGTTCAGCCTGCTGGAGTTCGTGGAGCAATTGACCTTTGTCGGCCAGGGCCGCTATCGCCTGGTGGACGCGCTGGTGTTTACGGTCATGACCATACCGGCGCGCATCCTGCAGGTCGCGCCCGCCGCCATCCTGCTCGGCAATCTGCTGGCGCTGGGCGGACTGGCGCGCACCAGCGAGATCACCGCGCTTCGCGCGCTGGGCATGTCGGAAGCGCGCATTGTCGGCGCGGTGCTGAAACTGGCCGGGGGACTGGTCTTTGTGCTGTTCCTGCTGGCGCAGTTCGTCGTTCCGCATGCGCAGCAATATGCGATTGGTCATCGTACCGCCGCATTGGCGGATACCGCCCCGGCGCGCAGCGGCAGCAATTTCTGGGCGCAGCGCGACCGGCAATATCTGAATGTGGAGCGATTCCGGAACGGGAATATTCCCACCGATATCAGCATCTATGCCTTTGCGGAGGACGGGTCGCTGACCAGCTACATCCATGCCGATCGTGGCGACCTGCATGACCGCGACTGGACGCTTTACAATGTGACCCGCAAGACGCCCATGTCGGTGAACCAGTTGCGCACCGAGACCTTTCCGACGCTTGTCTGGCGCTCCTTCCTTCCGCCGCAACAGGCGCAATTGCTGACATTGCCGCCGGAAAGCATACCGCCAATCGCGCTGTATGGTTATGTGCGCGATCTGGAGCGGCGCGGGCAGGAATCGCTGCGCTACAAGCAGGAATTATGGGCCAGAATCGCCCTGCCCTTCTCCATCGCGGCAATGGTTC
>JAFIHO010000237.1 GCA_017849395.1 Hyphomicrobiales bacterium | reverse complement strand
CCGCGGCTGGCGCCGCCGCCCTCACGCCCAAGACGGATGTGGGTATCGCCAGCGTCATCCCGACGCGCAGAGACCCCTATGCAGGGTATGTCAGCCTCAGCAGCATGGCCCCCGCCACCGGCATCACCTTTCCCGGAACGGTGGAAAAATACACGCCCGTCACCGAAGAGATGTTGCTGAATCCGCCAGCCAATGACTGGTTGATGCATTACCAGAATTACGCCGGCTGGAGTCATTCGCCGCTCAGGCAGATCACGCCCCAGAATGTGCAAAATCTGCAACTCCGCTGGGTCTGGTCGCTGGAAGACGGCGAACGCCAGCAGATCACGCCCCTGGTGCATGATGGGGTGATGTTCGTCTCGACCGTCGTCAACAACACGGTGCAGGCGCTCAATGCCGCCACCGGCGACCTGATCTGGGAAAATCGTCTGGGCCCCCGGCTGGAAAACCAGGTCAACGCCACCGCGCGCGCCATGGCGCTGTATGGCGACCAGCTTTTCTATCCCGCCAGCGACGCCACCATGTATGCGCTCGACGCGCGCACCGGCAAGGTCAACTGGAAGTTCAAGATTTCCAGCTATGGCCGCGACAAGATCGGCGGCGTGATGATCGCCGACGGCAAGCTGATCGTCGGGCTGGGCGTCTGCGACGAGGCTTCGCTGGAGGACCGCTGCTTCATCGCCGCCTATGACGTCAAGGATGGCCACCAGATCTGGAAGTTCAACACCGTCGCCTATGCGGGCGAGCCGGGCGGAAACACATGGGGCAACATGACCAATGGCGAGCGTTCCGGCGCCGACGCCTGGATCGCGGGCACCTATGATCCCAAGCTGCGGCTGATCTATTTCGGCACCGGCCAGGCCAAGGCCGGCAAGAACGGCATCGGCGACAAGCTGTTCAGCAACGCCACGATCGCGCTGGACGTCGATACCGGAAAGCTCAAATGGTACCATCAGACCGCGCCGGACGAGGGCCTGGATCTTGATGAGGTCTATGAGAAGATCCTGGTGGACAATGGTCCGCAGAAACTTCTTCTGACCGTCGGCAAGAAAGGCATTCTGTGGAAGCATGACCGCACCAGCGGCAAGTTCCTGGATTATGTCCCGATGGTTTTCCAGAACGTCTTTACCAGCATCGATCGCAAGACCGGCCGTGGCACCTACCGCGCGGATGTTCTGAAGCCCATTCCCGGCAATTCGCGTCCGTCATGCCCGGCCCAGTCGGGCGGCCATAACTGGCCGGCTGCAAGCTATGTTCCCGAAGACGATTTGATCATCTATCCGCTGATGCAGATCTGCGTGACCTCGCAGGGTGACACGATCGGGAATTTCGAAGCGCCCGCATCGGACGGCAATATGGGACGGCTCAGCGCCTATCGGGTAAAGGACCTGAAGCCCGTCTGGACCGTGCAGCAGCGCGCACCCTTTCTCACCAGTTCGATGACCACGGCGGGCGGTGTGGGTTTTATCGGTGACTGGGACCGCACTTTCCGGGCCTTCGACGTCAAGACCGGCAAGACCTTGTGGAAGACCCGGCTGGGCACGACGGCCCAGGGCTTCCCCACCACCTTCATGGTCGATGGCGAGCAGTTCGTCGCTGTTCCGACGGGCTATAATGGCGGCAGTCCGCAAGTCCGGCCCAGCAGCATGTTCGCCTTCGAGCGCAATCGCCCAATGGTGGGACATGCGGTCTATGTCTTCGCTCTGCCGAAGGCCCAGTAAAGGTGACGAGCCGCGTCGCGCCTTCGGGCGCGCGGTGCAGTCGAAGCCTGCAACAAAGCCGTTATCGCCCACCCGGCCGCGATGGTGCGGGAGCGGGTTCGGCATCCATAATGTTATCCTGCGTCTGGATGTTCGTCTTTGGTCTTAGCGCTCGAAATCCCAAAGCCAATCACCAAGCCGGATAGCACTCCGCCCGTATAGGCTAGCAGGCCGACCGTAATGCAGGTCAAAATCCAATCTCCGAATATCTGTGCTGGTGTCATGACAGATTCTGCGCGGGTGCGCCCATGACATGCGAGCGGGCTGCGCCAGCTCCCTGGCAATTCCCCAAAACCAGTATTGCACATTTGGGAATGCCGGTACGGCGCCGCCAGCAAAAAACGTGTCGGGGTAAATGGCTATTCTGTTCTTCAAACAACAACAGAATAACCATTTAATATCAGAAACTTGTACATCGTCGTTCCGATAGCCTGTCGCGGTTTGGCTACCCAAATCCTGTCGTTTGAGATGTCCGCTATTGGCCCCAACGTGAAAAAGCGCAATGCCGCCCGGGCGGTTCTGTCGCCGCCAATTTGGGGTTTGCAATGGCCGCTGCCAGCGTTTACCGCATCCCCCGCACGTTCAACCACACAGCGTTTGACCATCCCGACATGATCCGCCTCGACAATATCAGCAAGCAGAACGGCCATCAGATCCTGTTCATAGATGCGTCGATGGGCCTTCAAAAAGGCGAGAAGGCCGGCCTTGTCGGTCCCAATGGCGCGGGAAAATCGACGCTCTTCCGCATGATCGCGGGCCAGGACCGGCCCGACGATGGGCAGGTAACGATCGAAACCGGCATGACGATCGGCTATTTCAGCCAGGATGTCGGCGAAATGTCGGGCCAGAGCGCCGTGGCGGCGGTCATGGATGGTGTGGGGCCGGCCAGCGCGCTGGCCGCCGAGATGGCGGAACTCGAAGCCGCGATGGTCGATCCGGATCGCGTGGGCGAGATGGAGGCGCTGGTCGAACGGTATGGAGAAGTGCAGGGGCGCTTCGAGGAACTGGATGGCTATGCCCTGGAGGCGCGGGCCCGCGAAGTGCTGGCGGGGCTGAGCTTCAGCCAGGAGCGGATGGACGGCGATGTCGGCCTGCTCTCGGGCGGCTGGAAGATGCGCGTGGCGCTGGCCCGCATCCTGGTGATGAAGCCCGACGGCATGTTGCTGGACGAGCCCAGCAACCATCTGGATCTGGAAAGCCTGATCTGGTTGGAAGCCTTCCTGAAGAATTACGACGGCGCGCTGCTGATGACCAGCCATGACCGCGCCTTCATGAACCGCATCATCGGCAAGGTGGTGGAGATCGACGGCGGTGCGCTGACGACCTATTCGGGCGATTACGATTTTTACGAGCAGCAGCGCGCCCTGACCGAGAAGCAGCGCCAGGCGCAGTTCGAGCGCCAGCAGGCCATGATGGCCAAGGAGATCAAGTTCATCGAGCGATTCAAGGCGCGCGCGTCCCATGCTGCCCAGGTCCCGAGCCGGGTGAAGAAGCTGGACAAGATCGAGAAGATCGAATTGCCCCGCCGCCGCCAGGCCGTGCAGTTTGAGTTCCGCAGCCCCCCGCGCTCAGGCGATGACGTGGCGGGCTTTCGCGGCGTGCACAAGGCGTATGGCGCACACACGATTTATGACGGGCTGGATTTCCAGGTCCGCCGCCTGGAACGCTGGTGCATCCTGGGCGCCAATGGCGCCGGCAAGTCCACCTTGCTGAAGATGGTGGTGGGCGAGACGCTGCCGGACCAGGG
>JAFIHO010000236.1 GCA_017849395.1 Hyphomicrobiales bacterium | reverse complement strand
GTCTTGGAGCCATGGCCCTGTTCCATCGCCTGCTGCTCGGAGGTCCGCACATTGGTGAGCGTCAGCACCACGTCGGCAGTCTTGCTGCTGATGCTGATGTTGGACACCAGCGCGCCAACGCCGCCGCCGATGAAGCCGCCCAGGATGCCGCCGACATTGGTGCCGCCGGCCCGGCCATTCTTGTTCACGATGTCCGGCACCAGGATATAGTCCGCCGCGCGCACCTGACCGAGGCCGATATTCGAGCCGCCCTGCAAAGCGCCGCCCGCGGCCAGAGCGCGTTCCTGCTGCGCCATCTCAAAGCCCTTGCCGCGATCGACCAGGGCGACGCAGCCCGACTTCATCACGAACACCTTCAGCAGGGCTTCTGGCGATTCCAGCCCCAGCCCGTCCCACCAGCGGTTCTGCGGCTCGCGCACCGCCAGGGTGCCGAGCTTGTGCGTACAGGTGGGAATTTCGGCCTGCTTGCGGGTGGTCTTTTCGCCGATGGATTCAGCTCCGGCCGGCGGCACGAAAGCGGCGGCGGTTGTGGTCACGGCGAATGCCGCGCTGATGGCGGCCTGCAACGGCTTCCCGAAGCGCATCTGGAACCTCACTATTTTATAAACTGTTGCCCCCGCGGGACGGACTTGTCCGCGCGTCGGGCGGAAAGCTACTCCAAGCGAAAAGTTCCGAAAAGTCTTCAAAGTAAAATTCTGCCCCGGCGCGCGGCTTTTCACGGGTCTTCGTAAACGCGGAGTCACCGGCGGCAGTGGCGCAAACGTCGGGGTTATCAGGTGGTTACCGAAGGCGCCCGGTAATGTCACCACCAGCCACGCCACTTGAACCATACAATCGGCAATACGGTGGACAGCAGAATCAGGAACAGGCCGAACGGGTAGCCCCAGCTCCAGCCCAGTTCTGGCATGTTATGGAAATTCATCCCGTAGATACCGGCAATCAGCACGGGCGGGATGCCGACCACCGAAGCGATGGTCAGAACCTTGAAGATGTCGTTCTGCTCGATGTTGGAGAAGCCCAGCGTCGCATCCAGCAGGAATTGCAGCTTGTCGCTGAGATGGACTTCATAGTCGTTGAGCGATTGGACATCGCTGGCGGCCATCTTGAGGCGCGCGCGGACCGGATCATCCAGCCAGCCATTGCCATGCTCCAGCACGAAGGGCACTGCGCGCTGCAGCACCAGCATCGTGTCGCGGATATAGGCGACCCGCTCGCCCATGTCGCCGATCTCGACCAGGGTGGTGCGCAGCATCCGGTTCATGCGCGCGATGTTGCGGCGGGGCCCGCGCATGTCGTCATGGAAGATGCGCCGGGTCAGGTGCAGCGCTTCGGTGCGCAACTCCTCCAGCCGGTCGGCGCCGAAGTCGATCAGCGCTTCGATGCTGACCATGAAAATGTCGGGCGCGGTCCGCGGCCTGCGGTTCACCCGCTTCACTATGGCTTCGAATGCGTGCAGGCGGGCGAAGCGCACCGTCACCAGCAAATCCTTGGTTAGAACAAAGCCCAGCGGCGAGGTCGTGCCCGTGCCGTCCTTGTGGTGCGGCGTCAGCGGCACGGAGATGATGAAAACATCATCCTCATACTGGAGGCGGCTGGAGAATTCGATTTCCTCCAGTTCCTCGCGGGGCGGGATGTCCAGCTTGTATTCGGTGCAGGCGCGCGCAAGCTCTTCATGGGTCGGATTCCATAGATCCACCCAAACGGTCCTGCCACCCGATTCATGGACTGTCAGCACGCGACTCTCTCCCTGGGAAAGAGACTAACGCGCCGGATGGCCAAAAGGCCAAGTCAGCCCAGTGCGCCGTGGCAATGCTTGTATTTGCGCCCCGAGCCGCAGGGACAGGCTGCATTGCGCTGAACCTTGTCCCAGGTCGCCGGATTGTTGGGATCGACCGGCAGGTCACGGGCGGCCAACCGCGCCATCTCGGCGCTGCGGGCGAATTCATCTTCCCCTGTCAGCGGGTCGATATGCGAAGCCTGCATCAGGGGCATCTGCTGGTTCTCCAGCGGCGGCGGCGGCGCGTTGGCGATCTGCACATGCATCAGCTGCTGCACCACGTCTGAGCGCAGCTTGGACAGCAGCGCCTCGAACAGCTCGAACGCCTCGCCCTTGTATTCGTTGAGCGGGTCGCGCTGGCCATAGCCGCGCAGGCCGACATACTGGCGCAGGTGATCCAGGTTCACGATGTGCTCGCGCCAATTATGGTCCAGCGTCTGCAGCAGGAGCGCCTTTTCGACATAACGGGTGATGTCCACGCCATGCTCGGCGGTGCGGGCGGCGGCGCGCTCCTCCACCGCTTTCAGGATGCGCTCGCGCACTTCCTCATCGGCGATGCCTTCTTCCTTGGCCCAGTCCTTGACCGGCAGTTCGACGCCAAAGGTACGCTCGACCTCGTCATGCAGCCCGGCCACGTCCCACTGTTCGGGATAGGCCTTTTCCGGGATGTGGCGCGCGACCAGCGTCTCCACGACTTCTTCGCGGAAATCGGCGATCTGATCGGAGACATCCTCGGACGACATGATCTCGCGCCGCTGGTCGAAAATGACCCGGCGCTGGTCGTTCAGCACATTGTCGTATTTCAGGATGTTCTTGCGGATCTCGTAGTTGGGCGCCTCGACCTTCTGCTGCGCCTTTCCCAGGGCCTCGTAGACCCCGGGGTGGCT
>JAFIHO010000235.1 GCA_017849395.1 Hyphomicrobiales bacterium | reverse complement strand
CGAATGCGGGTCGCTGCGATGATGGCGCGGGTGGGTCTGGATGCGTCATGGATCAACCGCTACCCGCACGAATTGTCCGGCGGACAAAATCAGCGTGTCGGTATCGCCCGCGCCATGATCGTGGCGCCGAAAATGGTGGTGTGCGACGAAGCGGTCAGCGCGCTGGACGTATCCATACAGGCGCAGATCGTGGACCTGATCCGCGATCTGCAGGCAGAGACGCAATTATCGCTCATCTTCATCAGCCACGATCTATCGGTGGTGCGCCGTCTGTCACACCGGGTGATGGTTCTGTATCTGGGCCGCGTGGTGGAGATGGCGGATGCCGAAGACCTTTATCGCGATCCGCGCCATCCCTACACCAAGGCATTACTGTCGGCGGTGTTGACGCCCGATCCCAAAACCGAACGGGCGCGCACGCGCACACTGCTGACCGGCGACCTGCCCTCGCCGCTCGATCCGCGGGCGCAGCTTGCCTTCCTGAAATCCAGGCGCATCGAGGATTCCGAAGCGGAACAATACCGCCCGAAACTGGTCGAAGTCGCTCCCGGCCATGTTGTGGCGGAACACGACTGAGCCGGATACTGCTATTTGATCCGCTTCACCTTGTAGATGCGGGCTTCGTCGTTAATGACGAGGTTATAGCTGCCGAACGCGCCCGGCTTGACCGATACCGTGTACATGTCAGCGGGCTTGTTCCAGCGCGCGGGCTGTCCGGTGTCCGGCATCTGCCGCCAGGTCTGGCCGTTGGATAGTGAAACGGTGAACAGGCCCTGCTTGTCGAACTCGTAAGACGTCATGCGGGTAATGACGGTCGGAACATTCTTCGTGCCCAACATGCGGTCGAAGAAATCGCGATCTTCCTTCTTGGTGATATAGGCCGGAGGCTGGGCGGGCGCGGCCGACGCCGTTTGCGCTGGAGCGACAGGCGCATAAGGCGCGCGCGGCAGCGGTGCGGCCGGCGCCATCGCAGCGGGAGCGGGCGTCCCGCCATAACCGGGCAACGTGCCATAGCCCTGAGGCGGCACCAGCCGCTGTTGGGTTACAGGCGCGGGTGAAAGACCTAGCTGCGCGCGCATCGGCTGGGCTGCACCATAGATGCAGTCCAGCCATTGACGGTCTTCGGCGATCGTGCCGCAGCGCACGATGCCCTGCACCACATCATCGCGAGGTCCGGCCATCGCGGCAGACGGCACCAATGCCAGCAAGGCGGCGATACATACTCTCTTCATGAGACGTTATTTCCCCGGCTTGACTTTATAATGCTTTGGATCGCCCTCGATCTGGAAATTGAAGGTCCGCAACATGGCACGCGTAACCGTGACATTGTAGGTGGTCGGATCGTGCTTCCACGAAGCGATATCGCCGGATGTCTGGTGCCAGACCTGACCATTGTCCAGGGTTGCGGTGAAATAGCCCTGCCGGTCGGTCGTCAGGGACGCGATCCTTCCCCTGGTCACGACTGGATTTGCGCCGAACAGACCGTCGACAAAGCCGGGGCTTGGCGGCATCCGGGCAGGCGTGGTGCGCGGCTGGACCGCCTGCTGTGCCGGTGCGGCGGACGCCATTTGGGGCGCGTAGGGCGCGGGCGGCAATGGCGCGTAAGGCGCAGGCGGCAAGGGCGCGGGCGTGACGGGCCGCGCAATATTCTGCTGCGCCTGCGGCGCGGGTGTCAGGCCAAGTTGCGCGCGCATAGGCTGAGCCGCGCCGTAATAGCAGTCGAGCCATTGCCGATCGTCAGCGACGCCGCCGCAGCGGATTGCGCCGGACAGCACATCCTGCCGCGCACCGCCCATGCCGCCGCCCTGCGCACCTGAGACGAGGGCCTGTTGCGCCTGGGGCGCGGGCGTCAGGCGCAGTTGGGCGCGCATCGGCTGGGCCGCGCCATAATAGCAATCGAGCCATTGCCGATCCTGTCCCACGCCGCCGCAACGGATCGCGCCAGCCAACACATCTTCGCGCGGACCGGCATGAGCGGCACCCACGGTCGCCAGCACGGCGAACAACGCCGCGGCAAATACCTGTTGTTTCATCATCGCATCAACGCTCGCGCCGAACCCTGAACATGCCTGGACTGTCCTTCACCTGAAATTTATAGCTTCCCAGCGCGCCGTGGCTAATGCTGACCACATAGTTTTCCGCCGGTTTATTCCAGCGGGCAACATTAGTGTCGCCTGAAATCTGCCGCCAGACCTGTCCATTGGCCAAAGTGGCCGTAAAGGCCCCATACTGATCGAAACTGTAGCTGGCCATGCGCGAAACCACCCGGGCCCCTTCCCTGGCCGTTGCAGGCTGGCGCAAGCCGAAATCCTGCACAGGCGCCGCGGCAGGCGCGGGCGGCGGGCTGGGCGCGGTAGTGGCAACGGCACGCGCCTGAGGCGCGCCTGACAGGCCCAGGGCGGCCCGCATGGGCTGGGCGGCGGCGTAGTAACAATCCAGCCATGTCCGGTCATCGCCAAAGCTGTTGCAACGAAACGCTTCGGCCATGACCGCATCGCGCACCGCTATGTCCGTCGCCTGCCCGGCCGGGGGCGACTGGAGCAACTTCAACTGAGCGGCTGCAGCAGGCGGGAGCCCCAGCGCGGCACGCACCGGCTGCGCGGCGCCATAATAGCAGTCCAGCCATTGCCGGGATTCGCCAATGGCGGCGCAGCGGAACGCCCCCGACATCACATCGTCGCGGGGCCGCGCTTCAGCCAGCCCAGGCGCGACCGCGCAGAGCATCGCAACCAGGGCGAACAGGCCGGACTTCATCATGGCTCCCAGACAGCAGCGCACCCATGCCGCTGGGCGGATGCGCCGGATGCATATTATGGTATTGGCGCAGCAGCGCAAACATTTCAAAACAAGGACTTATGCATGGCACCCGGCGGAAGCTGGAATCGGCGGCTGGTAACGGCGGGCGGCGCGGCGGCGGCGCTGGGCGCAGGCTGGTTCGCCTTCCGCAGGCCGCCCGGCGGGGGTTACGCCTTCCCCTCTGGAGATGCCCGCACCCTGCGCCGCGGCAATGGCGCGGAGCCGGAGACGTTGGACCCTCACAAGCTGGCGGGCCAGTGGGAGGATTTCATCACCGGCGACAGGCTGGTGGGTCTGATGCACCAGGACGCGCGGGGACGCCCGGTGCCATCGGCCTGCGAAAGCGTGGCACGATCGGCTGACGGGCTGACCATCACGTTCAAGCTGCGGGACCATGTCTGGTCCGACGGCGTGCCGGTGACGGCGGAAGACTATGTCTATGCCTTCCGCCGGATCGCCAATCCCAAGACCGCCGCCCAGTATGTCGCCATGCTCTATCCCATAGTTGGCATGGAGAAGGCCGCATCGGGCGACGCGCCCCCGGAAGAGATCGGCGTGCGAGCGTTGGATTCGCGAACGCTGGAAGTCAAGATTCTCCACCAGATGCCATACTTCGCGGAGTTCTTCATGCACCAGACCACCTATGCCGTGCCCCGGCATGTGGTGGAGAAGCATGGCGACGCATGGATGAAGCCTGGCAATATCGCTGTGAACGGGCCATTCATTCTCAAAGAGTGGATTCCCAACGACCATATTCTGCTGGAGAAGAACCCCCGCTTCTACGACGCCGCGAACGTCGCGTTCGACCGTGTTTATTATTATCCGACGGAAGACACTCTGGCCGCTTTCCGCCGCTTCCGGGCCGGAGATTTGGATCTGGTCTACAAGGGCGTACCGCTTTCCCAGGTGCCGCTGCTGCGCAAGACCGTGCCGGGCATATTGCAGATCGCGCCAATGCTGGCCTGTTATTTCCTCTCCGTAAATCAGGCTCGGGCGCCGTTCAACGATATGCGCGTGCGCCGCGCCCTGGCGCTTGGCATCGACCGCGAGACGCTGGTGGAAAAGGTCGTGCGGGCGGGCCAGCGCGCCGCCTACGGCATCGTTCCCGACGGCATGCCGGACTATCCGTATACGGCACATCTTGATTTCAAATCGCTCCCCATGGCGGCGCGCCGGGATCAAGCGCGCGCCTTGCTGACGGAGGCAGGTTTCAGGCCCGCCAGGCCGCTCAGCTTCGACATGGTCTGCTACAACAAGCCGGAATGGAAACTGACCATGGTTGCCCTGCAGGAGATGTGGCGGGAAATCGGGGTTCAGATGCGCATCTTGCCGACGGATTCGCAAATTCTCTACGCCCGCCTGCGCAAGCACGACTTCGCCGTCGCCTCGGCGGGCTGGGTGGCGGATTATGCAGACCCCAAGAACTATCTGTTCCTGTTCCAGACCAGCAACAAGGAGCTGAACTATGGCAGTTACTCCAGCGCGAAATTTGACTCGCTGGTGGACCGGTCGGACATGATCCGCGAAGCGGACGAACGTGCACGCATCCTCAGCGCAGCGGAACAGACACTGATGGACGATATCGGCGTCATTCCGCTCTATGACGATGTCACCCGGGATATTGTCTCGCCTCAGGTCAAGGGGTGGATTGCCAATCCCACCAATTTCAACCGCAGCCGGTATCTCTCGCTCGACCGCAGCATTCGGAGCCTTTAAATGCGGCGTCTTCTGCTCGCGCTGCTGCTGGCGATCTGCGGCATGAATGCAGCGCGGGCTGAGATGGTGCTGAACCGGGGCAACGGCAACGAACCGGATTCGCTCGATCCGCATTTCGCAGGCGGCACCTCAGAAGACAATATCATCGGCGATCTGCTCATGGGGCTCACCACCCTGGATGCCTCGGCGCGGCCCATTCCCGGAGCGGCGGAGCGTTGGGATGTCTCGCCGGACGGACGGACCTGGACCTTCCATCTGCGCGACCATGTCTGGTCGGACGGCGTGAAAGTGACAGCGGACGATTTCGTGTTCGCCTGGCGGCGCGTGCTCGATCCGAAAAGCGCGTCGCGTTACGCCTATAATCTGTGGGCCGTGAAGAACGCACGCGCCGTCAGCGAAGGCAAATTGCCCGTCGCGTCGCTGGGTGTCGTTGCCAAGGATTTGCGAACCCTCCTGGTGACATTGGAACATCCCGCGCCCTATCTGCCGGACCTGCTGGCGGGGCTTCAGGCCCTGCCCCTGCCGCGCCACCTGGTGCAGGCGAAAGGTTCGGGTTGGGCGCGGCCCGGTGTTTATGTCGGTAACGGCGCCTATGTGCTGAGGGAGTGGCTGCCGAACGATCATGTGACGCTGGCAAGGAACCCGCGCTTCTATGACGCCGCCCATGTCCGCATCGACCGCGTGAATTTTTATCCCATCACGGATGCCAATGCCGCGCTGCGGCGCTATCGCGCGGGCGAGATCGACACCCAAACGCCGGCCCCGCTGGCCCAGGTCGAATGGCTGCGCGCCAACCTGAAGCGCGAGTTGCAGATCACGCCCTCTCTTTATCTCAGCTACATCGCACTCAATCTCGACCATCCTCCACTGAAAGACGTGCGGGTGCGCCGCGCGCTCAATCTGGTCTACAACCGCGAAGCCATCGTCGAGAAAGTCCTGAAGCTGGGTGAAGCGCCCGCTTATTCCTATGTGCCGCCTGGTACGGCCAATTATCCCGGCGGGCCCATGATGGATTTCCGCGGGCTTCCTTACGCCGCGCGCGTGGCGGAGGCGCAGAAACTGATGCGCGACGCGGGCTATGGCGCGTTTAACCGCCTTTCCCTCACCTATGCCACTTCTACCAATCCCGACAGCCGCAGGCTGGCCGCGATCTTCCAGGCTATGGCAAAACCCATCTTCATCGATATTCAGATCACCAACACGGACTTCCAGATTCATCTGCGCAACCTGCGCCAACACCAATTCCAACTGGGCGCGGCAAGCTGGCTGGCCGATTTCAACGATGCATCGAACTTCCTTGACCTGCTGCGCTCCGGCGCGGGCAACAATTATGCGGGCTACCGCAATCCCGGATTCGACGCCTTGCTGGATGCCGCCCAGGATGAGCCGGTCTTGAAAAAACGCAGCGAATTGCTGAAGTCGGCGGAAAAGATGGCGATGGCGGATTATCCCTGGCTGGTGACCCGTTTCGCGGTGCAGAGCGATCTGGTGAAGCCCTATGTCAGCGGTTGGCAGGGAAATTCGCGCGACATTCATCGCACCCGCTGGCTTTGGATCGCGAAATGAGGCAAATGTGGTATTGCTGTCGCGGCCGGGCGGAAAGCCGTTTTCGCTTCTTGGCCGCGCTTCGCGTGACCCCGTAGCTCAGCAGGATAGAGCGGCGGTTTCCTAAACCGTAGGCCGGTGGTTCGAGTCCTCCCGGGGTCACCAGCCTTGCCACTATGACAGTCGGCCTTCGGATGCCAGCGCGTCGCGATGCAGAAGGAAAACTACCAGAATTACCTGCGCCTGGGCTCCCGCCGTCGGGGAATAGCCTGAACTTCGTCAGTGCGCGGTACGACGCATCGGATGCAGGACTTCCTCATCCTGCCTGGAAGATTATCTCTAGACCTGCGCAAATGCGCCGGCGACCCGATAGCCGCCGGCGCAAATTTTCAGGCGCGGCGGCGGCGCGCCGAAAAGCCCAGCAGCCCCATGCCCAGGATCAGAAGCGAAGCCGGTTCCGGCACCCCCGTCGGGCCATTCGCGTCAATGCCCCTCACCGTCAGGACGGCAGAGGCAAAATTGCCATAGCCGCCGCCGACGGGATTGGTGGCATTATAGATTCCGTCCGCGAGGAAGCTGCCCGCAGTGAAGAACAGAAAGCCCGTGCCACCGCCGGACAAATCGAGATTGTAAGTGTTGAAGCCGATATAGTTGCTACCCGACCCGAATCCATCGGGATCGAAATCCTGGGTCGCACCACAGCCATACAGCGCCGCCGCATTGGCCGACAGCGTGCAGCTTGTGGGCGCGAAGGCACCAGCTGCGGTGATGGCCGCAGGAGTTATGACGGTGAAGCTGCCGTCAAATGTACCAATTTCGGCGCCCGTATAATCGCGTAAAGTCGCGCCCGTAAAATCCAACTGATAGCTGACCGCAGCCTGCGCGGTACCAACACCGGCAAATCCCAATCCCATTGCCGCGATCCCCGCGGCCATCCACTTGCGCATTACCTACCCCTTTTGAGAAACACAGCATGGAATGGGAAAGCAACTTCCGGGCCAGGTTGGCTTACCTCAAGACTTTCAAAGGGTTAGAGAGAACCTTCTTGAGGGATATATTTAATATGTAAATTTATCTTACAGGTAGGCACAGAAAACTATGACTGTAGGCAATCATTGGGTTGTTCGAAGGGCCTGCATTAACGGTATTTCAGCCCGGCCCGGCGCATGAAGAAACGCTGCCCTTGGTGCCCTTGCACATGAAGCCTCGAAGCCTGCCACTATCCTGGCCGGATATTCTGTTTCTGGCCCTGGTGCCACCCGTTGCAGCCCTGGTTTGCGCGCCGAGTTTCGGTTTCTGGTTCACAGACTGGCCCGCAGCCTCGCTGGAGGCCTTGGGGATCCTGGCGCTGGCTGGCACGCTTTGCGCCCCAGGCGAACCGCCAGGCTGGTGGTCCTGATCAACCACAGACCGATCTTACAAAGACATCGCGGACCTGGTTAGCGTGGCCGCATTACGGCAAGTGGTCGCGTATTCATCGGGCCGGTCCAATGGCGCGATACTGGCCGATCACGGCCTGTTATCTCCGTCCCAGGCGTCAAAGAATCTGCTGCGATGGACAACGCCATTAACGGCGCGGGCATGGGAAACCAGAACGGCCGGGGGCTCCGTTCAATAACTGCGCAGGTTCTTGAAAACGGCCGAGCACCTCGGCCCGGCCTTTTTTATGGCGACAGGCGCAGGTCGCGGCTCCAGGGCGCCACAACAGAGCGGGACGCTGCCGTTAATTTTGCTTTTTTACCCGGATAGGAAAAACCATCCAGCAGATCGCGCATCAATTCCAGACGCGCGATCTTCTTGTCATCCGAGCGCACGACATGCCAGGCCGCATCGGCATGACTGGTGCGCCGGAACATCTCGTTGCGGGCTTTGGAATAATCTTTCCACTTGTCCTGCGCCGCCTCGTCCACGGGCGAGATTTTCCATTGCTTCAGCGGGTCCCGCGACCGCTCCGCCAGGCGATTGGCCTGCTCGCGCCGCGAGATGTCGAGATAATATTTGCGCAGGTAAAGACCATCGCGCATCAGCATCGACTCGAATGGACAAACGGAATGGAAGAAGGCTTCGACCTGCGTCTCCGTGCAAAAGCCCATGACCCGTTCCACCCCCGCGCGGTTGTACCAGGAGCGGTTGAAGATCACGAACTCGCCGCCCGCAGGCAGGAACGGAACGAAGCGCTGGAAATACCATTGGCTCAACTGCACGTCAGATGGCTTTCCCGGCGCATGGACGCGTGTATCACGCGGCGACATATGCTCGGTAAGCCGCTTGATCGTGCCGTCCTTGCCCGCTGCGTCGCGCCCTTCGACGATCAGCAAGACCCGCTCGCCGCGCCGGATCAGGTGGCGCTGCAGCTTGACCAGCTCGACCTGCAATTTCCGCAGTGCATGATGATAGTCGCCTTCCCGCTTTTGGGCGCGCTCCTCTTTTCCGGTCATATCGACACCGCAGCTTGTTCCAGCGTAAAAGACTGCGCCATCAGCAGCAGGACTTCAACATGCCGATCTATCGCGCGCCGGTCGAGGATTACCGCTTCCTGTTCAACGAGCTTCTGGAAATCGAAAAACACCGCGACTTGCCGCAATTCGCCGATCTTTCGTCCGACCTGACCGACGATATTCTGGGCAATGCGGGCAAATTCTGCGAGGAGGTTTTTCATCCCCTGAACCAGCCGGGTGACGCTGAAGGCTGTCATTTCGAGAATGGCGTGGTCTCAACCCCGAAGGGTTTCAAGGACGCCTACAAGGCATATTGCGATGCGGGATGGGGTGGACTGGGGGCGCCGGAATCCGCGGGCGGCTCGAACATGCCGCTGCTCGTCACCATGGCGATTGCCGAGATGGGGATGAGCTCCAATCAGTCGCTCGCCATGTATCCCATGCTGACAGCAGGCGCCTATGGCGCGCTGCTGGCCACCGCGCCGGACTGGATGAAACAGTCCATCGTGCCCAAAATGGTTTCAGGCGAATGGGCGGGCACCATGTGCCTGACTGAATCCGGCGCGGGCACCGATCTGCGCCTGATGAAGACCCGCGCGGTCGAACAGCCGGACGGCACCTATCGCATGAACGGCACCAAGATTTTCATCTCAGGCGGCGATCAGGATCTGACGGACAACATCATCCATCTGGTGATCGCCAAGATACCGGACGAGAAGGGGCAGATTCACGACGACCTTTCCACGGTGAATTTTTTCATGGTGCCGAAATTCCTGGTGAAGGAAGACGGCACGATGGGCGCGAAGAATGGCGTCAACACCGGCGGCATCGAGCACAAGATGGGCATCAAGGGTCAGGCGACCTGTGTGTTGAATTTTGACGATGCGGTAGCGTGGCGGCTGGGGCCGAAGCCCGAACCGCTGAAGCCCGGCGAGAAGCGCTCCTCCTCCGCTGGCATGGCGGGCATGTTCGGCATGATGAATGGCGCCCGGCTGGGCGTAGGCATGCAGGGCATCGCATTGGCGGAGATCGCGGTGCAGAACGGCCTCGCCTATGCGCATGAGCGTCGGGTGGGCCGCGCCCTCACCGGCCCGAAAGAACCCGACAAGCCTGCCGATCTGGAGATCGTGCATCCTGATGTCAAGCGCATGTTGCTGCACGCGCGCGCTTTCGCGGACGGCGCGCGGGCCCTGGCGGCCTGGAGCGCACTGAACCACAGCATTTCCCTGTCGAAGCGCCCGGAGGCGGAAATAGCGGGCCTGCTGTTCGACCTGATGACGCCGGTGCTGAAAGCCTTCTGCACCGATATGGGCTTCGAGGCGGCGAACCTCGCCATGCAATGCTATGGCGGCCATGGATATATCCAGGACAATGGCGTCGAACAGTTCGTGCGCGATGCACGCATCAACATGATCTATGAAGGCGCCAATGGCGTGCAGGCGATGGACCTGGTGGGCCGCAAGCTGGGCCGCAAGGGCGGCGTGGCCCCCATGGCGCTGTTCGCCGCACTGACCGGCTGGATCGCGGAGAATGAAAAAGACGAAGCGCTTGCCCCGTTCGTGAAGGGGCTGAAGCGCGGCGTCGAAACCTTGCAGGCCGCGACCATGTGGCTGGCGCAGAACGGCCTGTCGAAGCCCAATCACGCGGGCGCGGCGGCCGTGGACTATCTGCGGTTGATGGGCATCGCGATGCTGGGTTGGATGTGGGCCAGGATGGCGAAGGTGTCGCTGGGCAAGGACGATCCGCTCCACAAGGGGAAGCTGATCAGCGCCCGCTATTGGATGGAACGCATGATGCCCGAAGTCTCGCTCCTGCTGGAGCGGATGCAGGCGGGCAGCGACACGATCATGGAATTCGAATGACGCAGGGGCCATGGGGCGCGCCGCCGGAGCCTCGCAAAGCTCCGCGTCTGGGTCTTGTCCTGTGGCTTTCGGCCATGGTTCTGCTGGGCCTGACGCTGGTGGGATTGAATTATTTCTTCCCGTCCGCCACCTCGCCTCTGGCCGATTTCGACACTGTCTATCTCATCGGCTTTCTGGTGCTGCTATCCAGCAGCCTGCTGGCGGTACGGCAGATGAACATGAAACAGACGGTGCGCAATATCCTGTTGTGGCTGGCCGTCGGCGGCGCGATTCTGATCGGCTTCGTCTATCAGGACACTTTCATCGCCGTGGGCCAGCGTCTGCGCTCGGCAGTGATCCCAGGCCACGCGATCCGCACCGGCTCACGCGAGATGATAATTTCCGAAAGCGAAGGCGGCCATTATATGGTCTATGGCGAGGTGAACGGCGTGCGGGTGCGCTTCCTGATCGATACAGGGGCCAGCGACATCGTTCTCGCGCCCGGGGACGCAAAACGCGCCGGCATAGACATCTCCGGCCTTGGCTTTCACCAGATTTTCGAAAGCGCCAATGGCATCGGACGGGGCGCAACCACCACCGTGGCAACCCTGTCGGTGGGTGACATCTCTTTTTCGAAAGTCACGGTTTCGGTCAACCAGGCCCCGATGAGCAGTTCGCTGCTGGGCATGGCCTTTCTGCGCCGCCTCAAATCCTTCGAAATGGGCGGCCACCAGCTTAAGCTGCGATGGTAAGCCTCCGCCGAACTGCGAAAGACTGGAGAACCAATCCCCATGCCCGCGCCCATTCACTTTGAAATTCATGCTGACGACCTTGCCCGCGCGCGCAAATTCTATGGCGAGGTATTCGGCTGGTCCTTCACCCGCTACGAGGGCAGTCCGGCAATGGAGTATTGGCTGATAGACACGGGCGAGCCCGGCGCGATCAAGGGCGGCCTTCTGGGGCGTCCTGGCGCATGCCAGCCCGGCCAGGCGCCAAACGCCTTTGTCATCACGCTGGGCGTTCCGGACATCATCGCCTATCTGAAAAAGGCGATCCATGCAGGCGCGACCGTCGCCATGCCTAAAATGGCGATCCCCGGCATAGGTTGGCAGGCCTATCTGATCGACACAGAGAAGAACATCATCGGCCTCCATCAAAGCGACCGCGACGCGAAATAGGTCACGCGTTTCAATCCAGCAACGCTGCACATCGCGCGAGTATCGCCGCCGTATCGCCTGAAAGATGCAGGATTTTGAGCCGCCCGGTTTCGCCGGAGCGGATTTCGATGTCGCGCTTGCGCATCTGAAGCACGTCAGCCAGGAAATCGATCAGCGCGTCATTCGCCGCACCGTCGACCGGCGGCGCGGCGAGACGCAGCTTCAGCACGGGCCGTCCCTCCGCATCCGCCGCCATGCCGTCTACCCCATTGCGCGCCGCGCGCGGCGTGACCCTGACAGCAAGGCGCACGCCGCCCTTCTCCGCTGCATAGGGTTTGCCACTCACCGCACCCCGGCGGGTTTGGCCGTAGCCAGCTTCGCCAGCTGGCCCAGCAGCGCCTTCACGCCCTTCAGCCGGTCGTCCGGCGTCGGCCAGTTCCGGGTCACCACAATCTTCTGATCGGGCCGCACCTTCATCGTGCCGCTATGCTCGTTGATCAACTTCACCAACGCGATGGGATTGGCGAAGGCATTGCCGCGGAACGCAATGGTGCCGCCCTTGGGCCCGGCATCGATCTTTTCGACGCCCGCCGTCTTGGCCAGTTGCTTGATCGTCACGATCTCGAACAGATGACCCACTTCTTCCGGCAACGGGCCGAAACGGTCGATCAATTCCGCGGCGAACCGGTCGATATCCTCGCGCGTCTCGATGGAAGCCAGCCGGCGGTACAGCGACATGCGCACATTAAGGTCCGCGACGTAACCTTCCGGGATCAAAACCGATGCGCCCAGGTTGATCGTGGGCGACCACTGGTCTTCCACGCTCGCGCCGTCGCCGCCTTCCTTCAGGCCCGACACCGCCTCCTCCAGCATTTCCTGGTACAGCTCGATACCGACCTCGCGCACATGGCCGTGCTGTTCCTCGCCTAGCAGGTTGCCCGCGCCGCGAATGTCCATGTCGTGGCTGGCCACCGAGAAACCCGCGCCTAGCGTATCCAGCGACTGAAGCACCTCCAGCCGCCGCGTCGCGGTTTCAGTCAATTTGCGATCCGGTGGCGTGGTCAGATAGGCATAGGCGCGCTGCTTGGAGCGGCCGATACGCCCGCGCAACTGATACAGTTGCGACAGGCCGAACATTTCGGCCCGCTGCACGATCAACGTATTGGCGGTGGGAATGTCCAACCCGCTTTCGACAATGTTGGTGGAGATCAGCACATCCACCTTGCGCTCATAGAAGGCTGTCATCACCTCTTCCAGCACGGTGGCCGACATCTGGCCATGCGCGACGGCAGACTTCACCTCCGGCACAACCTCTTTCAGGAACGTCTCCGCCTCCCGCAGATCGGAGATGCGGGGGCTCACAAAGAAGCTCTGCCCACCGCGATAATGCTCGCGCAACAGCGCCTCGCGCACCACAAGCGGGTCGAACGGCGTCACATAAGTCCGCACAGCCAGCCGGTCGATCGGTGGTGTGGTGATGAGCGACAGATCACGCACCCCCGACAGCGCCAATTGCAGGGTGCGCGGAATGGGCGTCGCGGTCAGGGTGAGCACATGTACATCGGCCTTCAGATTCTTCAGCCGTTCCTTGTGCACCACGCCAAAATGCTGCTCCTCGTCGACGATGACCAGGCCCAGCCGCTTGAAGCTGATGCTTTCCGCAAGTAGTGCGTGGGTGCCGACCACGATATCCACCGTCCCGTCTGCCAATGCCACCTTGGTGGCCGCAGCTTCCTTCGCATCCACGAAGCGCGACAATTGCCGCACCTTCAGCGGAAAGCCCGAGAACCGTTCCGCGAAACCGCGATAATGCTGCCGCGCCAGCAGCGTGGTCGGCACCACCACCGCCACCTGCTCTCCCGCCATGGCGGCAACAAAGGCGGCGCGCATCGCCACCTCTGTCTTGCCGAAGCCGACATCGCCGCACACCAGCCGGTCCATCGGGCGCCCTGCCGACAGGTCGGCGATGGTATCGGCGATGGCCTTCTCCTGGTCTTCCGTCTCCTGATAGGGAAAGCGCGCTGCGAACTCATCATACAGCCCGTGCGGCGGCTCGACCGGCGGTAGCGACTTCAGCGAACGCGCGGCCGCGATGCGGATCAACTCGGCAGCGATGGCGCGCACCCGCTCCTTCATCTTCGCCTTGCGCTGCTGCCAGCCCGCACCGCCCAGCCGGTCCAGCGACGCGCCCTCATCGCTGCCATAGCGCGTCAGAAGTTCGATATTTTCGACCGGCAGGAACAGCTTGCCGCCGTCATATTGCAATTCCAGGCAATCATGCGGCGCGCCCAGCGCGTCGATCGCCTTCAGCCCCAGATAGCGGCCGACGCCATGTTCGATATGCGTCACCAGATCGCCCGGCGTCAGAGCCGACGCTTCCGTCAGGAAATTCTGCGCCCGGCGTGCGCGGCTCTGCGCCCGCACCATGCGGTCGCCCAGCACATCCTGCTCGCTCAGCACCGCAAAATCGGGCGCTTCGAAGCCGCGTTCGATGCCCAACACCGCCAGCGCAACGGCACTATCATGCAGTTTGCGCGCCTCCGGCCAGTCCGCGATCTTGCGGATGACCGGCAAACCGTGGTCGGACAGCACGCCGCCCATGCGCTCGGCAGAACCTTCCGTCCAGCTTGCCACCAGCACGCGTTTTTTCGCGACCTGCAATGTTTTCAGATGATCGGCGGCGGCCTGGAACACATTCAGATTTCCGCCTGCCCGCTCCGGGGCGAAATCCCGGCCCTGCCTTCCGCCCGCATCGAGGCTGGTTTTCGACTCCGGTGCCTGAAACGGCGACAGGTCGCGCACCAGATGCCTGCCCAGCGCCGCTTTCCATTCCGCGTCGGCCAGATAAAGCGTTTCCGGCTTCAGCGGCTTGTAGGGCGGCGCCTTCACTGCCTGCTCTTCCGGCGGCGTCCGGCGAAACTGTTCGCGGGTATCGTAATAGTCGGCAATCAGTTCCAGCCGTGCCGTCTTTGCTTCTTCCGTCTGATGGCCCAGCAGCACAAGGGCTCGCGGCAGATAATCGAACAGCGTGTCCAGCCGGGGATAAAACAGCGGCAGCCAATGTTCCATGCCCTGCGCCTTGCGACCCGCACTGACGCTTTCATACAGCGGATCGTCGCCCGCGGGTCCGAACGAAGCGACATAGCCGGAACGGAACCGGCTGATCGCTTCGACATTCAGCGGCACTTCGCTGGCAGGCAGCAATTCAATCTGCTCCACGCTGCCTTCGGACAATTGCGTCTCGGCATCGACGCGGCGGATCGCGTCCAGCGTGCTGCCGAAGAAATCCAGCCGCAGCGGCTGCGCCTCGCCGGGTGGCCACAGATCGACAATGCCGCCACGCAGCGCGAAATCGCCCGGCTCGCGCACCGTTCCCACCCGCACATAACCGTTGCCCGACAGGAACGCGACCAGCGCCTCGCGGTCCACCTCCGCGCCATTCCTGGCAAAGAAGCTGGCGCCCGCCACCGCATCCTTTGGCGGCACGCGCTGGAGCAGCGCATTGATGGTGGTGACAATCACTGCCGGCTTGGACGCATCGCGCGCCAGTACCGCAAGCGTAGCAAGACGGCGGCTTTCGATATCCGACTTGGGCGATACCCTGTCATAAGGAAGGCAGTCCCAAGCCGGGAATGGCAGCACCGTCATCCCCGGCGCGAAGAAGCGAACCGCCTGCGCCGCCGCATCGGCCTGTACATCGTCCAGTACCACGAACAGCACCGGCCCGTTCCGCCGCCGCGCAGCTTCTGCCGCGATGAAGGCGTCATAGCCAGGCGGCGTGCCCGACAGGGTCAGGCGGCCCTCGGTCTTTGCAATGTAATCGAGCCGTTCCACTTACGAATTCCAGCGCGGGTTCTTGCGGCCGCAGAAAGATTTCAGCCCCGCGAACACCACATTGTCATGTTCGGCGGGCACCGGCTCCGCGCCGCGCAGCCAGGCATAGACCTCCTGGTCCGGCGCGATCAGCAGCGCCTCGAACTGGTCCAACCCGCCCTCGTCCAGCCCGGCCAGATGCGCATCGGCATAGGCGCCGAAGATCAGATCGACCTCCTTGAAGCCGCGCCGCTGGGCCCGAAACAACAGCCGTTTCCGGCGGTTCTCCGAAGAGCCACCCTGTCCAAAGTCCGTCATGGCGGGGCATATAGCCCTGCGGTGCGTTGAGAACAACAACGAACACGCGGACTTTCTTCCCCCCGCAGGGCGAAGCCCTTGGCGGGGGAAGATGTCTGCCAGCGGGCTTGCCCGCGTGGCAGACAGATGGGAGAACTTAAAATAGCATTGCGAAGCAATGCGCCCGGCGATTCTATTTCCGTTATTTGCAGACATTCGCACCCTTTCCGGGGTGGGGCCGAAGCTGGAAAAGCTGATCGCCAAGGTTGCGGGGCCACGGCTGGTGGACCTTGTATTCGACCTGCCGGTTGGGGTGATTGACCGTTCCTATCGCCCGAAAATCGCCGCCGCCGAGCCGGGCCGCATTGCCACCCTTGAGGTGAACGTGCTGGACCATCTTCCGGCGCGGGTGAAAAGCCAGCCCTATAAGGTACGGGTGTCGGACGACACGGCGGTCATGGAACTGGTGTTCTTCCGGGCGCTGCCGGATTACCTGAACAACATCCTGCCGTTGGGATCGAAACGCCTCATCAGCGGCAAGGTCGAGAAGTTCAAGGAACGCTGGCAGATGGCGCACCCCGATTATGTGGTCGCGCCGAAGGATATCGCGTCGTTTCCGTTGCACGAGCCGGTCTATGGTCTGACAGAAGGCCTCGCGCCCAAATCGCTGGCGAAGGCTGTGCGCGGCGCGCTGGAAAAAGTGCCCGCCATGCCCGAATGGCAGGACGCGGCGTTCATCAAACAACGGCGCTGGCCGCGTTTCGGGGAAGCATTGGCAACAGCGCATGGCCCCGCGCACGAAGCCGATCTGTCGCCCGCCACGCCCGCGCGTGAGCGACTTGCGTTTGACGAACTGCTGGCGAATCAGCTCGCGCTGCTGCTGATCCGCGAGCGCATGCGCGGCAGCAAGGGCCGTGCCGTCGCCGGCACCGGCGAACTGAAAGCCAAGGCCATTGCTGCCCTACCCTTCGCGTTGACCGACGCCCAACTGACCGTTCTGGCCGAGATCGAGAAGGACATGGCCTCCGACCGGCGCATGTTGCGGCTGCTGCAGGGCGATGTCGGCTCCGGCAAGACCGTGGTGGCGCTCCTCGCCATGCTGGATGCGGTGGAAGCGGGGTTGCAGGCGGCGCTGATGGCGCCGACCGAACTGCTGGTTCGCCAGCATTTGGCATCATTGGAGCCCTATGCAGCAGCAGCGGGTGTGCGGCTTGCGGCGCTAACCGGACGGGAGCGCGGGCCGCAGCGCGATGCGACCCTGGCAGCGCTGGCGGCGGGCGAGATCGACATCCTGATCGGTACCCATGCGCTCTTCTCGGAGGATGTATCCTTCCGCGACCTTGGATTGGCAGTGGTGGACGAACAGCACCGTTTTGGCGTGCATCAGCGCATGAAGCTGCAAAGCAAAGGGCGCCCCGCCGATGTGCTGGTGATGACAGCGACGCCCATTCCCCGCACCCTGGCGCTGACGGCTTATGGCGACATGGACGTGTCCCGCATCACCGGCCGCCCGCCGGGCCGCAAGCCGGTCGAGACGCGGGTGATGAGCGCGGCGCGGCTGGATGATCTGATCACACATCTGCGCGTGGCACTGAATCGCGGCGCGCGCGCCTATTGGGTGTGCCCCCTGGTGGAGGAATCCGAAAAGATCGATCTGGCCGCCGCCGAGGATCGCGCCGCGATGCTGAAACAGGCTCTGGGATCGGCCATCAGGGTCGGGCGGGTGCATGGCAAGATGAAGGCAGCTGAACGCGATGCCGCGATGTCTGCGTTCAAGGCGGGCGAGACGCAATTGCTGGTCGCCACAACGGTGATCGAGGTGGGCGTCGATGTGCCGGAAGCCACGATCATGGTGGTGGAACATGCCGAACGCTTCGGTTTGGCCCAGTTGCACCAGTTGCGCGGACGTGTGGGGCGTGGGCAAGGCAAATCCAGTTGCATGTTGGTCTATCATGGCGCGCTGGGTGAAACCGCCAAGGCGCGGCTGCAGACCATGCGCGACACGGATGACGGTTTCGTCATTGCGGAAGAAGACCTCCGGCTGCGCGGTCCCGGCGAAATGCTCGGCAAACGCCAGAGCGGCGACGAGGCGTTCCGCCTGGCCGATCCTGCCGCTCATGCCGACCTTCTGGCGGTCGCGCATGACGATGCCCGGCTGATCCTGGCGCGCGATCCGGAGTTGAAAACACCACGCGGCGAAGCGCTTCGGGTGCTGCTTTATCTGTTTGGCCGCGACGAGGCGGTGCGTTATCTACGGACCGGATGAGCGACTCTTTTTCCTGTGATGCGGTAGTGATCGGCGCGGGCGTGGTGGGCCTGGCCGTGGCCCGTGCGTTGGCGCTGGCGGGGCGCGAAACCATCATCCTGGAGAAGAACCTGCATTTCGGCATTGAAACCAGCGCCCGCAACAGCGAGGTGATCCATGCAGGCATCTATTATCCTAAAGGCTCCCTGAAGGCGGCGCTGTGCGTCGAAGGCAAACATCTGCTCTACGACTTCTGCGAAAGCCACGGCGTGGGATTCAAACGTCTGGGCAAACTGATTGTCGGGAATGACGGCCAGGAATCCCAGATCGCCGCCATCGCCAGGGCTGCTGCCGACAATGGCGTTACGCTGCAGTCTCTAGATCGCGCCGCCATCGCCCGGCTGGAACCGGCATTGTCCGCCTCACAGGGGCTCTATTCGCCGACCACCGGCATTATCGACAGCCACCAATATATGCTGGCGCTGCTGGGCGATGCCGAAGACGCCGGAGCGTCGCTGGTTCGCGAAGCCGAAGTCACCGCCATCGCGCGCCATTCCGATGGCTGGAAGCTGACCGTTCGCAATGCTGGCGAAACCATGACCCTGGAGACGCGCCTGCTGGTGAACAGCGCCGGATTGTGGGCCGTCGGTATCGCCAAACTGCTCGACGGATTGAAAGACATACCGCCCTGTTTCCTAGCCAAGGGCCGCTACGCCACCTTGTCGGGCGCATCGCCGTTCACCCACCTGGTCTACCCCGTGCCGGAGCGGGGCGGCCTGGGTGTGCACCTCACTCTGGACATGGGCGGTCAGGCGAAGTTCGGTCCCGATGTGGAATGGCTGGATGACAATGATCCCGCGCATATCGATTACAGCGTGCCGGCCGAAGTCGCGCCCCTGTTCGCGGAGCGGGTGCGCGGCTGGTGGCCCGGCATTCCCGCCGAGCGCCTGTCGCCCGCCTATTCCGGCGTGCGCCCCAAGATCGCGTCCCGCAGCGCGCCCGCACCGGATTTCCGCATTGATGGTCCGTCCGCGCATGGCCTGCCGGGGCTGGTCAACCTGTTTGGTATCGAGTCACCGGGCCTCACGGCCTCGCTGGCCATCGCGGCACGGGTAGCCGCGCTTCTGAAGGACGCCTGACATGAAACTGGGGCTGGGCACGGTGCAGTTCGGGCAGGCCTATGGCGTATCAAACGCGCGTGGTCGTGTGCCGGCAGCTGAGGTCACCGCGATCCTGAAACGCGCGGCAGCAAGCGATGTGCGCGTGCTCGACACAGCCGCCAACTATGGTGAGGCAGAAAATGTACTCGCGACGAACGACCTGAAACCCTTCCGCATTGTCACCAAGACCATCGGATTGAAAAAGGGGATCGACACCGTGATTGCTCGCGCACGTCAGTCCGCGAAGATTTTGGGGAAGATCGACCTGCTCCTGGTCCATGCCGCGAGCGATTTTCTCGGGCCCGGTGGTGAAGATTTCTGGACTGCCCTGCGGGTGCTGAAGGACGAAGGCGTTACACGGAGCATCGGCATTTCCGCCTATGTGACGGAAGACCCCGCCGCTTTGGCCGCGCGGTTCAGGCCCGACGCAATGCAAATACCTTTCAGCCTGCTGGACCAGCGCCTGCTGGCTGACGGCTCGCTGGCGCGGATGAAACAGCTTGGCGTTGAAATCCATGCCCGCTCGCTGTTCCTGCAAGGCTTGCTGTTCCTGCCTGCCGACCGTCTCCCGGAAAAGCTGAAACATATCGCGCCGCGCCTGGATGCCATCCGCGCTCAAATCGCAAAGGCGGGATCGACTCCACTGGCGGCCGCGCTTGGCTTTGCGTTGTCTCGTCCCGAAATTGATGTGGGCCTGGTCGGCGTCACCGCGCTCGATGAACTGGAAGAGATACTGAAAGCGGCCCAACAGCCCCCGCCCGATCTGGACTGGACCGCCCTGGCTCTGACAGACGAAACCGTGCTTACGCCGTCGCTGTGGTGAGCGCCTCGACCACACGCTGCACATCGGCCTGGCTCATCGCCGGAAACAGCGGCAGGGTCAGGATTTCACGGCTCGCCTGCTCGGCTGCCGGGCAAAGACCCGCGCGATAGCCGCGCGCCTGGTAATAGGAATGCAGATAGACCGGCGCGTAATGCACATTGGCGCCAATGCCCGCCGCACGCAGTGATGCGAACACCTTGTCGCGACTGATGTCCGGCGGCAGTCGTACGACATACAGATGGCGCGCATGGGTACGGTCCGCATGGGTATGCAGCGGCATGACCCTGGGCAGTTCCTCGAACGCCGCGTCATACCATGCCGCAACCTGCTGACGCGCCGCGATCCAGCCATTCAGCCGTTTCAACTGCGACAGCCCCAGCGCGCATTGCACATCCGGCAGCCGATAATTGTAGCCCAGTTCGGCCATGTCATAGACATGCGCGCCGGACGCCTCGCGCGCGCGATGGTCGCTGTCGATTCCGTGATTGCGGAAGCGGCGCATATGCGCGGCCATTTCCGCATCGCCGGTGGTGCACATGCCGCCTTCGCAGGTGGTCAAATGCTTCACCGGATGAAACGAAAAACACGAAATATCGGCCAGGGTGCCGCTCTTCCAGCCCTTGTAGGTCGCGCCTGGGGAATGGCACGCATCGGCAACGACCCGGATGCCGCGCGCCTTGGCCAGCGCATAGAGCGCGTCATAGTCGGCGGGCTGTCCGGCATAATCCACCGCCACTATGGCCTTGGTGCGGGACGTGATCCTGGCCGCTACCGAAGCAGGATCGATCAGCAGCGTGCCGGGCTCGACATCGGCAAACACCGGCGTCGCGCCTTCATAGATCGCGGCATTGGCGGAGGCGGCAAAGGTGATGGCAGGGGCGATGACTTCATCGCCAGGCCCCACGCCCACCGCCCTCATCGCGCAATGCAGCGCGGCGGTGCCGCTGTTGACGGCTACGCCCTCGGGCGCGCCGCAATGGCGGGCGAAGGCCTGCTCGAACTCGGCGACACGCGGACCTGTCGTCAGCCAGTTTCCAACCAGCGCTTCGACCACCGCCTTAATGTCAGCGTCGCCAATTTCCTGGCGGCCATAGGGAAGAAAGGTTGATGCGGCTACGGAGCCGGGTTCAGGAGGGGCACGATCAGGCATAGGCCATCTGCAACAGAGTCTGGAGGCCACGCGCATCCAGCGCCTCCGGATTGGTATCGCTGGAATAGGAGAAGCCTTCCGGCACCGCTTTCGCGCCGCGATGCAGATAGGCGTCGCGCGCCGCCTGGGCGAAGCTGGCCAGGATCACATAGCGATCTTCAAGTTCCACCGTGCAATGGGCGTCATCGGCCGGGATCATAGTCTCATGCAGCTTCTCGCCAGGCCGGATGCCGATCACATGCTGGCGCAGGTTCGGGCTGATCAGCCGGGCCACATCGGGCATGGTGCAGGAGGGAATCTTCGGCACATAAATCTCGCCGCCGCGCATCATCTCCATGCTGGACAGCACGAAATTGACGCCCTGGGTCAGCGTGATCCAGAAGCGGGTCATGCGCGCATCGGTGATGGGCAGGCTTTCGGCGCCTTCGGCGACCAGCTTCCTGAAGAAGGGCACGACCGAACCGCGCGAGCCGAACACATTACCGTAGCGCACCACCGCGAAACGCGGACCGTCCGCACCCGACAGGTTGTTGGCGGCAACGAAAATCTTGTCCGAAGCCAGTTTGGAAGCGCCATAGAGGTTGACCGGATTGGCCGCCTTGTCGGTGGACAGGGCGATCACCCGCTTGACGCCACGGCGCAGCGAAGCGGACACGATATTTTCCGCCCCGAATACATTGGTGCGGATACATTCGAACGGATTGTACTCAGCGGTCGTAACCTGCTTCATCGCGGCAGCGTGAATGACATATTCGACATCGCGCAGCGCGAGATCCAGCCGATCCTTGTCGCGCACATCGCCGATGAAAAAGCGCAGGAAGGGATATTTGTCCTGCGGAAATTCCTGGGACAGTTCGAACTGCTTGAGTTCGTCGCGGCTAAACACGATCAGACGGCGCGGCTTGTACTGTGCGATCACCGTCTTGAGAAAATGCTTGCCGAAGGAGCCCGTGCCACCCGTGACCAGCACCGACTTGTCGTTCAGATCGAGCCAGGGCTGGGTGAAGTCCCGCAAGGTGGATACGGCGCGCGTCGCGCCCACGGGCTGTTGTGTGGGGGCAATGGCCAGTGCGGGTTGGCTCATGGTTTCTTCCTGATTAACTGACGCCAGTT